>DASUPH010000281.1:0-8239 GCA_036276275.1 Candidatus Limnocylindrales bacterium | reverse complement strand
TCGACGACGAAGACGGAATCGCCGGTCCCCGTCCGCTGGATCTCGGCGATGCAGTCGGCAAGGCTCGTGCCCGGCCGGACGGTGACGGGCTCTCGCCGCCCCACGACCTGCAGCCGCACGTCGACGAGGGATGGGACGCGTGCGACGACGGCGCCCTCGGTCAGCTCAGTCACGCGGCCAAGTGTAGCCACTTCGTGCCGTTCGGCCCGTCGCCGGGAACCGCGGCATGCGGAATCTCGACGACTGCTAGCCTCGGGCGGTGGACCGCCGTCGCCTCGTCGGGATCGTCCTGGTCGTCGTCTCGGCGGCCGGGTTCGGCTCGGGGACCGTGCTGTCGAAGCCGATCTACGCGGCCGGCCTCGACTGGCTCCAGCTCCTCGCCTGGCGGTTCGCGATCGGCGCGACGCTGGCGTGGGCGTGGCTCCTGCTGTCGCCGGTCCGGCGTTCCGCCCTCCGCCGCCTGAGCCGCCGCCAGGCGATGATCGCGATCGGTCTCGGCATCTGGTACTCGGGCAACGCCGGCACGTACTACGCCGGTCTCGAGACCGTCCCCGCCTCGCTCGCCGGCGTCCTGGTCTACATCTACCCCGCAGTCGTGGCCGTCCTGTCGATCCGCTACGTGACACGGCTGTCGGGGCGACGGCCGTGGATCGCCCTCGGGATCGCCCTCATCGGCGTCGTCCTCGCCCTGGGCGGCATCGACCTCTCCACTCCGCCTCCCGTCGGCGGCATCGTCCTGATCCTCGCCTCGCCGTTGATCTACGCCGGCTGGATCATCCTTTCGGCCCGCCTGGCAGGTGAGCGATCCGACCACCTCGCTCCTGAGGCCGCCGGCGGCGGACATGCCGACGACGCCGCGGCGGCGACGGCACTGATGATCTCGGCGACAGCGACGGTCTTCTTCGTGGCGGCCGTCGCGACGGGTCGGCCTCTCGCCCCGATGTCGATCGCGGGTGCTGCGTGGCCGTACCTCGTCGTGATCGGCTTTGCCAGCACCTTCCTGGCCATCCAGACGTTCTATGCCGGCTCGCGGCGCATCGGTGCGGCCCAGGCCGCCCTCGTCAGCACGGTCGAACCGGTGATGATCGTGACCCTCGCCTGGCTGGTCCTGGGCGAGGTCCTGAGCCCGCTCCAGCTCTTCGGGGCCGGTCTCGTGATCGTCGGCGTGCTCGTGGCCCAGACCGCGGACCGGCCGAGCGACGCGCCACAGCCGGCGCGACCCCTCGACGCCGAGGCGGGCTGATCGGCGGTCAGCCCCGGACGGCCGCCAGGGATCGCTTCGCCCCGTCGGCGGCGAAGGCACCCTCCGAGCCAATTCCGATGAACGTGAACCCGATCTCCAGCAGGCGCGGCACCGCCGCCGTGTCGTAGATGAGGATGCCGGCTGCCTTGCCGTGAGCGCGACAGGCCGCGGCCACCGCATCGAGGGCGGCCAGGTACGACGGGTCGTCGAAGCGGCCGGGCACGCCGAGCGAGTGGGTCAGGTCGGCGGGCCCGACGAAGAGGACGTCGACGCCGTCGAGCGCGGCGATCGCGTCCGCCTCGCGGAGCCCGCCGAGCGACTCGATCTGGACGATGCCGACGAGCCGCTCGTTGAGCGTCTTGAGCTCGTGGTGGGCGAACATCCCGAGACCGGCCCCCCGGACCCGGATCGCGACGCCGCGGATGCCGTCCGGTGGGTAGCGAAGGAACGTCACCGCCTCGCGGGCCTGATCGGCCGAATCGAGACGAGGAACCATGATCCCGTGGGCGCCCATGTCGAGCGAACGCCCGATCCGGAGGCGCTCGCCGGACTGCGGCCGGACGAGGGGGATCGAACCGCCGACCTCCACGGACTGGATGAGCCCGAGGAGGTCCGTCTCCGTCGCGGCACCGTGCTCGAGGTCGATCAGGAGCCAGTCGTAGCCCGCGGCGGCGCATGCCTCGGCCGAGACGGCCGAGCCGAGGTCGAGGAACATCCCGAAGAGCGTTTCGCCGGCGAGCGTCCGGTCGCGGAAGGACCGGTCGAAGGGGGTGTACATGCCCCCTATGATGCGCGGCCGCCGGGTCTCCCGGCGGCCGATTCCGCAGCCCTACTTGTCGAGGATTTGATCCGCCTTGCGGTCGATCTTCGCCTTCTCTTTCACCGTGATCGTGCCCTTCTCCTCCTGCTGGGAGGCACGGGCCTTCGCGTTGCGGGCGTGCGACTTGTCCGGCATCGGGTACTTCCGCTCCTCCGGCAGCCCGAACGTGGCGTCCTTGAGCCGGTCGCGCTTCTTCTCGGTGAGCTGAGCCATGGGAAACCTCCCGTCGACGGGTATGGGGGTCCCGTCGATCGTGGGCGGGGCCCAGGGACGATGACATCACGAGGAGCGGTGAGGGATTTCAGCCACCGGGCAAAGGTGGAACCTCGGATGGGGGTGCGACCATCAGTAGTCGGTGAAGCGCCCACCCGCGGCGCCGCAGGAGTCCCGCTCATGCGGACGAGGCTGGTCGAACAAGCTCGAGATGGCGACGAGATCGCCTTCGCGCAGCTGGTCGACCTGGACGGTGACCTGTGCTACGCGATCGCGTATCGGATCCTTCGCGATGTCGAGCGGGCCCAGGACGCTGTCCAGCAGGCATTCCTCCTCGCCTGGCGCGAGCTCCCGCGGCTTCGTGATCCGGAGCGCTTCTCGCCCTGGCTCCGCCGGCTGCTCGTGAACGCCTGTTACGAGGAGCATCGGCGCCGTCGGCGATGGTCATCGCGCATCCGGGCACTGCCGGTCGACGGACCGATCAGCGCCGACCCCACCGTCTCGGTCGACGACCGGGACACCCTCGATCGTGCGTTCCTGCGGCTGTCGCCGCAGCATCGGGCGGTCTTCGTCCTGCACCACCATGCGGGCCTCCCGCTGGCGGAGATCGCCGAGATCGTCGGCGTTCCCGTCGGCACCGTGAAGTCCCGCCTCCACCGCGCCATCGAAGCCCTGCGTGCGGCGATCGTCGCAGACAGCCAGGTCGATTCCACGGAGGCCCGACTGGCATGAATCAACCGCGTGATCCCGACGTGATCATTGCCACGTGGCTTGACGAGGGCCCGATCGATCTGCCGGAAGAGACCCGGCGGGCGATCGTGGTCGGCCTGCGAACACAGCCGCGCGCACGGCAGGTGGCGATCCTGAGGGGATTGCCCGTGAATCCGATTGCTCGCTTCGCCACGGCGGCCGCCATCGTGCTCGCCGTCGGCGGCCTGTCCATCTTCGTCCTGTCCAACCGCGGCGGCGGACCTGGCAACCTGCCATCTCCGTCCGTTCCACCCTTGTCAACGGCTTCGCCGTCGTCGCCGACGCCGTCGTCGGCGGGTTTCGGCAGCACCGCTGGCTGGCTCACGTTCACCTCGTCACGCTACGGGTACCAGATCGCGTACCCACCGACGTGGAGCGCAACGGCAGCCACACGAGATTTCGTCCTCGCCACCGACCGGCCAAATCCACCGCTGGATGGGGCAGCGGATCACTTCCTCGGAGGGGCTGGGGAGCAGATCGGCGTCACGACCTTCGCCGTGGATCTTGCGCCGGGGACGACCGAGGACGACTGGTTGTCGGCCTACTTCAATGCCGATCCCGACCCGAACTGCCGGGCCAATCTCGCCGCCATGGCGGTGACAACCGTTGACGGCCACCCGGGCCGGATCTGGACCAGCAACTGCTTCGACTCGCAGGCGTTCGTGCTCGTCGACACTCGAATCCACGTGTTCTCGATCTGGCGCGAGAAGCAGGAACCGCTCCTGCGGGCGTTCCTGTCGACGGTGAGGTTCCAGACGGTCTCGCCGAGTGGGATCCCCGGCCCGTCCTGACCGGCCACTCAGTCGGGAAACGCCTCCGGGCCTCGCTCCGCGAGCTCGGAGGCTTCCCGCGCGTGATCGGCGGCGTCCGGCGGCAGCCAGCTGTACGGATAGTTCGGGTCGTCCAGGTCCATCGCCGCCTTCGTGACGAACAGCGGGTGGAACGTGTCGACCATGACCGCCAGCTCCTCGGTCGCGTCCCTGCCGATCGACGCCTCGACCGTGCCCGGGTGGGGACCGTGCGGGATCCCCGCCGGGTGGACCGTGAACGACGAGATCTCCACGCCCCGTCGGCTCATGAAGTTGCCCGCGACGTAGTAGATGACCTCGTCGCTGTTGATGTTGCTGTGGTTGTAGGGCGCCGGGATCGCGAGGGGGTGATAGTCGAACTTGCGGGGCACGAACGAGCACACGACGAAGTTCCGAGCCTGGAACGTCTGGTGGACCGGCGGCGGCTGGTGGACGCGCCCCGTGATCGGCTGGAAGTCGGCGATATCGAACCGGAACGGCCAGAGGTAGCCGTCCCAGCCAACGACGTCGAACGGGTGATGGCGATAGTGATAGGCCGTGATCCGGTCGGTCGAGCGGACGTGGATGACGTAGTCGCCCTCGTCGGAGCGCGGCTGGCCAAGGTCCGGGGCGTGGAGGTCGCGCTGGCTGAACGGGGCGTGCTCGAGGAGCTGGCCGTAGTCGTTGCGGTAGCGCTTCGGCGGCTCGATCTCCGACGGCGCCTCGAGATAGAGGATCCGTTGCTCGCTGCCTTCGTCCGGGTCGAGCCGCCAGGTGGTCCCGATCGGCAGGACGAGATAGTCGCCCGGGCCGTATCGGAGCGGCCCGAAGATCGTGTCGCAGAGGCCCGTCCCCTCGTGGACGAACAGCATCTCGTCGGCGACCCCATTCCGGTAGAACCGGCCCTCCGGCATTGGCTCGGCGGGCCGGACGACGCCGAAGATCACGTCGTGGTTGAAGTAGAGGGGGATCCGGCCACTGACGATGTCGCCCTTGGGCGGCACGTCCCCTGTCTTCGTCAGGCGATGGCGGTGGAGATCGTCGTCGGCGGCTTCGAGCTTGATTCGTGAGACGGGTTCAATCTTGTGCGTCTGCGTCGGCGGTGTCAGGTGGTAGAGGAGCGAGCTGCGGCCGGTGAAGCCCTCGACCCCGAACAGCTCCTCCGCGTAGAGGCTGCCGTCGGCGGCCCGGTGCTGGGTGTGGCGTTGCCGGGGGATGCTGCCGCGGGCGACGTAGTACATGGAGCGACTGGCCTCCTCGAGTCAAGGAGGCCAGTCTAGGGCGATGGTCGCCCCGGTGGCGCCCGGGACTACGTCGGCATCATCTCGTCGTCGGCATAGTCCCAGCAATGGGTGACGTCCGCGTCGATCTCGACGATCCGGCCCGGCTCTGCGCTCACGTAGCTCTCGACGGGCGTGCCGGGATCGTATGCGTCGACGTAGCGGCGACAGATCTCGATCGCGCGCTCGCGGTAGCGATCTTCACTGATCCGGGCGCGGCCGCGGACTTCGATGGCCCGATACGGGAAGGCGTTCTCGGCGAGGAGCAGGGTGAGCCGGTCGTCGCGCTCGAGCATCGCGATCTTTCGGTCCCCGGCAGGAAACTGGACCACGAACCGGCCCGATTCCCAGCGATGCCAGACCGGTCGACTCAGGACCGTCCCGTCCGGCTTCGAGACCGACAGCACGGCCACGAGGGGCAGGTCGAACAGGTCCCCCAGCGCGTCAAACGAGAGACCTCGGCGCATCGGTTTCTCCCGAGCAACGATCGATGAGACAGTACTTCCCGGGGCGTCGTCACGGACGTCGATCGCGAAGAAACCGGTCTCCTCGCGTGAGGAGGCCAGTCTAGGTCGCCATCGATCAAGCGGGTGACCTGATACGTCGGCGTTCCTGCTCTACATGCGTCCCGCCACGAGCTTGCCGATGGCCGTCTCGGTGATGAGCCGCACCTGCGGTGACTCGGCCGGGGTCCCGGCCACGATCGTGACCAATACGTCGCCTTTTGCGACGTAGAGCGTCGAGGTGGCCGGGTCGAAGACCGCGTCGGTGCCGATGTCAGCGACGACCTGGGCACCGGCTGCGCCCTTCGCCGCCTGGAAGGCTGCCCCACCGCCGGGGGTGGTACGGGTGACCTCCAGGATCACGTCGCCCGGGCCGTTGCGATAGTTGCACGTCGTCGCGGCCCCGCTCCCGGTCGCGAACTGCGTCGCTCCGAGACCGCCGCTGCCGGTGAGGGCCGCCACATCCGAGTTCGACAGGAGCCCGCAGACGATCGAGAGCTCGGAGGTCGCCGGTGCGGACGCCGTCGGTGAGGCGGATGGAGCCTGCACCGTTGGCGATGGCCGGCCGCCGCCGACGTCGGGGCTGGAGCCGGGTCTGAGCAGTATCACCCCGCCGACGATGACGATGGCAGCCATCGCTGCCGCGCCGGCGAGGAGGCGAACGGTCAGGGACATGGGTTGGGTCCTCCACGGGACATGCCAGTCCCGTTCCTGTTTCGTGGTCTGGATCCGGAGGAGAGCCGCCTCGACGGCGCGGTCGGGAGCCTCGGTCGGCCCGGACTCCAGCCACGACCGCGCGGCGCGTTCGACGGAACGGTCGTCGGTCATGCGAGACGCCCTCCCTGGACCACGGGCTGCGCATCGGCCGTCAAGGCGTCACGGAGACCCGCGATGGCGTAATGGAGACGAGATCGGGCCGTCCCCGCCGGGATGCCGAGCAGCTCGGCGACCTCGACGAGGGGCAACCCGAGGTAGTGGTGAAGGACGAAGACGGCCCGTTGCTCCACCGGGAGACGTCGGTACGCTCGCTCGAGTTCGTCGCGATCGGCGACCGCGGCGGTCTCGTCGGGCGACGCTGGACCGTCCAGGGACAGGACTCGGACATTCGTGCGCCACGAATGCGTCCGCTGCGACTCGTCGTAGCACGCGTGAACGACGATGCGGTGGATCCATGCCTCGAAGCGATCCGTCTCGCGAAGGCCCGGGAGGCGCTTCCAGGCCAGGACGAGGGCGTTCTGCAGCGCATCTTCGGCCCGACCGCTGTCGCGCAGGATCCGGAAGGCGACCGAGTAGAGGACGTCGCTGACCTGGTGCACCAGGACGGTGAAGGCCTCTCGGTCGCCCCGACGGGCCCGTTCGACGAGGTCTCGATCCACCCTCGACCTCTGCGTCACCGCTGCCTGGATGGCCGCGGATTACCCACTATGACGGGGGTGGCGGGCGGAACGTTCAGACGATGTCTGGCTCAGCGGTCCGTCGCCGGCTGTCAGGCTCCGACGGCCGGGCGCCGGCGCTCGAGAAGGACGACGTCGCGCCAGATGCCGGCAGCGTCGCGGCCGACGCGCTCCTGGACACCGATCCGTCGGAAGCCGGCACGTTCGTGAAGTGCGAGGCTCGCCGTGTTCTCGGCCTGGACGCCGGCGAGGAGCGTCCAGATGCCCGCATCCTCGGACGCGGGCACCAACGCCGCGAGGAGCGCTCGGGCCACGCCGCGACCCCAAACGGCCGCGTCGACGTAGACGCTCTCCCACGCCACGCCGGCATACACGGCGCGCCGCGAGTACGAGCTCAACGCCGTCCAGCCCACGACGCGCCCATCGAGTCGGGCGACGAGCCGGCAGTCTGGGCGATGTTCGGCGTCCCATTGCGACCAGTCTGGCGTGACCGTCTCGAACGTCGCGACCCCGGTGGCAATTCCCTGCGCGAAGATGTCGAGGACTGCCCCGCGGTCCTCGGGCGCCATCGGCTCGACGACGACGCCACCAGCCACGGTCCGCTCGGATCGCGGCACGGGCTCAGCCGCTCCGCCCGCGGGCGTCGACCGGCCAGGCCTCCACGCGGCCTTCCCGAGCGACCGCCACGAACGTATCGACGAGGTCGATCACCGGGCAGATGTGGTTCGGGACGATCGCCACGACCTCGCCGAGGTCCGGTCGGCGGGCGTCCGGAGGGGCCACGACGACGCCGTGGTAGTCGGCGAGCCGGTCGATGACGAGCTCCGGATAGCCGACGACCGCACCGTAGCCCGTCAACCATTCGGCCCGGTCCTTCGTCAGCGCCTTGGCCCCGGCGTCCACGACGAGACGGTCGTCGAAGACCGAGACGACGGTCGCCGCGACCGCCGCGGCGCAGCCCTCGGCAGGGATCACGCCGAGGATCCACTGCTGGCGATCGCCGAGGACGTAGGTCCCGGCGCGGATCTCCGTGACCCGGCCGGCGGCCGCGCTCAGCATCGTTGGCGTCGAACCGGCACTGATCACGGAGATCTCGAACCCGGCGGCGAGGAGGGCGTCGGCCGCGGCGGTCAGGCTCCGGATCTCGTCCTCGCCGGCCGACGCCGTCGCACCGGGCCGGTAGCCGTGGCCGCCGTGACTGAACACGCCCTCAACGACGAGGCCGGCCGCCCGGGCCGCGCTGGCGAC
>DASUPH010000280.1:0-2992 GCA_036276275.1 Candidatus Limnocylindrales bacterium | reverse complement strand
GCTCCGGGAATTCGAGCGGCGGCAGAATGATCGGATGATCGCGGGACGAGAGCGTGTCGCCGGTCTCCGTCGCGGCCAGCTTCGCCACGGCGCCGATCTCGCCCGCCTGGAGCTCGCCGATCGGCTCCTGGTCCTTGCCGTGGAGGAGGAGCAGCCCGCCGATCCGCTCGTCCTCGTCGCGGCTGGCATTCCACGCGTGGGCCTGGCCGTGGAGCGTCCCGCTGAGGATCCGGAGATACGTCAGCCGGCCGACGAACGGGTCCGCCGCGGTCTTGAACACGCGGGCGACGAGGGGGCCACTGGGGTCGGGGGTGATCGTCACGGGCTCGTTCGATTTCGCGTCACGGGCCTCGACCGGCGGCTCCTCGGCCGCCGTCGGCATGTAGCGCAGGAACGCGTCGAGGAGGGCGTTCATCCCGATCCCCTTCGTGGCGCTGCCGACGAGGACCGGAGCGAGGATCGAGTCGCGAACGCCGCGGTGGAGGCAGGTGTCGAGCTCCGCGTCGCTGATGTCCTCGCCGTCGAGGTACTTGGCCATGACGTCGTCGTCGGCCTCGGCCGCGGCCTCGAGGAGCTGGTCGCGCCGGGCGGCGATCTGGTCGGCCAACTCCTCCGGGACCGGGATCTCGGTTTCCTTGCCGTCGTCGAAGCGATAGGCCTTGCGGTGGACGAGATCGACATAGCCATTGAACGCATCGGCCTTGCCGATCGCGAGGTGGAGCGGCGCGATCTTGTTGCCGAAGCGCGCCCGGAGGGCGTCCAGGGCAGCCGCGGGGTCGGCGTTCTCCCGATCGCACTTGTTCAGGAAGAAGCAGGCCGCGCGGCCCGTCGATCGGCCGAGGGCGACGGCCGTCTCCAGTCCCGCCTCGACGTTCGCGGAGGCGTCCATCACGAACAGGGCGCCGTCCGCGGCGGCGAAGCCCGACACGACCTCGGCGACGAAGTCGGGGTAGCCGGGCGTGTCGATCAGGGTGATCCGGGTCGCCTCGTGCTCGAACGTCGCGACCGCGAGGCTGAGCGACTCGCGTCGCTTCTGCTCCTCGGGCTCGTGGTCGAGATGGGCGGTTCCGTCGTCGACGCGGCCGAGACGCTGGACCGCGCCGGCTCGAAAGAGGAGCTGCTCGGCGAGCGACGTCTTGCCGCCGCCGGCATGACCGGCCAGGACGACGCTCCGGAGGTGGGCGGGGTCGACGCTCTTCATCGTCATCGGCGGAGAGGACCTCACGACTGCACGACAGGCGGACGGTGGGCTCGGAGCCGGGCCGGATCGGGCCTCCTCCGGGCTCGGTCCGGCCATATTAGCCGGGACGGCCACGGTCGTCGGCTATACTCCGGCCCGCGATGTCCGGTCATTCCAAGTGGTCCACGATCAAGCGTCAGAAGGGCGTCACGGACGCGAAGCGCGGCGCGCTGTTCACGAAGGTCGCCCGCGAGATCAGCGTCGCGGCCCGCCAGGGCGGCGGCGACCCCGACGCCAACTACCGCCTCCGCCTCGCGGTCGAGAAGGCCCGCGCGGTGAACATGCCGTCGGACAACATCAAGCGGACGATCGACAAGGCAACCGGCGGAGGCGAGGCCGACCAGTTCGAGGAGATCGTCTACGAGGGCTACGGCCCCGGCGGCGTCGCCGTCCTGGTGGAGGCCGCGACCGACAACCGCAACCGGACCGCGGCCGAGGTCCGCTCGATCTTCACGAAGACGGGCGGCCAGCTCGCGGGCAGCGGCGCCGTCGCCTGGCAGTTCGAGCCGCGCGGCCTGATCGCGGTCACCCGCGGCTCCAAGGTCGATCCCGACGAGGTCGGCCTGGCGGCGATCGACGCGGGGGCCGAGGACGTCGAGACCGACGACGACACGATCGAGATCTACACCTCGCCGAGCGATCTCGAGGCGGTTCGCAAGGCCCTCGAGGGGGCGGGCGTCCCGGTCGAGTCGGCCGAGAACACGATGGTCGCGAAGCAGACGGTCGAGCTCGATTCGAACAAGGCCCGCCAGGCGCTTCGCCTCGTCGAGATGCTCGAGGACCTCGACGACGTCCAGCGGGTGACGGCCAACTTCGACATCCCCGAGGACGTGTTCGCCGAGGTCGCCGGGTGATCATCCTCGGGATCGACCCGGGGACGGCCGCGCTCGGCTACGGCATCGTCGAACAGACGAGCGGGCGGCTCCGCGAGATCGACCACGGCTGCCTGACGACCTCGCCGGACCTGCCGCTGGGCGAGCGCCTGCTGGCGATCCACGGCCTCGTCTCCGACCTGATCGCGCTCCACGAGCCGGCCATCGTCGCCGTGGAGCGGCTGTTCTTCTCGCGCAACGCCCAGACGGCGATGGCGGTCGGCCACGCTCGTGGCGTCGTGCTGCTTGCGGCAGCGGAGCACGGCCGGCCCGTCCGCGAGGCGACGCCGAACGAGGTCAAGTCGGCCGTGACGGGCTACGGCGCGGCCGACAAGGAGCAGGTCCAACGCATGGTCCAGCTCGTGCTCGGGATGTCGACGCGGCCGACGCCCGACGACGCGGCCGATGCGCTGGCGATCGCCGTCTGCATCGCGAACCGTGTCGGCCAGCCGTCGCGGACCGGCGCCGCGGTCCTCGATCGCGGCGCCTCGGCGCCGATCGAGCGGGGCGGCTCGGCCTACGAGCGCGCCGTGCGCGAGGCGCTCGCCCGCGAGAAGCCGGCGAAGGCCTCGGCATCCTGACGACCGTCGCCTCGCCCAGATGACAGCCACGCCGGCCTTATCCATCGACATGCTGACCGCGGGTGCCGGACTTAGCCGCTCCCGGCTAATTCGGGCCGGCTGGAGCGATCCTGGCCACGGTTGGGCTCGCCTAGCGCCGTGGTCGTTGTCGTATGAGTGGAACCGCATAACGGTCGCCCGGTGATCGCGTCCGTCGAGGGCCGGGTCGGCGCCGTCGCGTTCGATTCGGTCGTCATCGAGGTCGGGGGGATCGGCTACCGCGTGTTCGCCGCGCCGGCGATCCTCGTGACGGCGGTCCC
>DASUPH010000279.1:0-3955 GCA_036276275.1 Candidatus Limnocylindrales bacterium | reverse complement strand
CGACGTGCCGGCCCGCTCGGCACCCGGACGCTCGTCCGGGTGCAATCGCGCGGCGCCTGCGTCTCACCCGGAAGCACGCCCGGTCGCTACCCGCCGGCGAGCGCCCCGAGGTGCTCGGTGAGTCGCAGATTCTCGCGGTAGTCGATCGGGACCTCCACGAGGGCCGGCCCATCGACGTCGAGCGCCCGTCGGAGCGTCGGCAGGAGATCAGCCGCGGTGTCAGGCCGGAATCCGGCGATCCCGAAAGATTCCGCGTACGCGACGAAGTCGGGGTTGCCGAACTCGACCCCGAAGGGCCGCCCGAACTCGTTCCGCTGCTTCCAGTCGATCAGGCCGTAGCCGTCGTCGCGCCAGACGACGACCGTCACGTTCGCCCCGATCCGCTTCGCGGTCTCGAGCTCCTGGCTGTTCATCAGGAAGCCGCCGTCGCCGCACAACGCGACGACCTTCCGATCGGGATGGACGAGCTTCGCCGCGATCGCCCCCGGCAGCGAGATCCCCATCGCCGCGAAACCGTTCGAGATGATCACGGTGTTCGGCTCGTACGCCTGGTAGAGGCGGGCGACCCAGACCTTGTGGGCGCCGACGTCCGACACGACGATGTCGTCCGGACCGAGCGCTTCGCGGAGGTCCGCGATCGCCCGCTGCGGGGTGATCGGCAGTGCGTCGGAGCGCCCCCTCGTCGCGAGCTCTTCGAGCAGGGCGGTCCGGAGGTCCGAGTGGACGAGGGCCTCGCGTGCCGCGTGGCGCTCCCCGGCGTCGCGGCCGCTGATCCCACGGGGCTCGACCGCGGTGAGGAGCCGGCGGAGCGAGCCCTCGATGTCACCGATCAGCTCGACCTCGGGCTGGTATTGCGCGTCGACCTCGGCGGGCTGGGTGTCGATGTGGACGATCCGCTTGCGGCCGTCGGGATTCCAGTGAGTCGGCGCGTACTCGACGAGGTCGTAGCCGACGCAGATCACGAGGTCGGCCCGATCGAACCCGGTCAGGACGTGGTCGCGGGCCTGCAGCCCGACGGCCATCAGCGATAGATGGGAGCGATCGTCCATCGCGCCCTTGCCCATGAACGTCGCCGCGACCGGGACGTGGAGACCGCGTGCGAATGCCCGCAGCTCGGGGGACGCGTGGCGACGCAGCACGCCGTTGCCGGCAAGGACGAGCGGTCTTTGCGAGGTCGCGATGAGCTCGGCCGCGTGGGCGATCGCCTCGTCGGTCGGCTCGGGGAAGTAGGCCTTGCCGGGAACGAGGGGCCGGGCAGCGTCGTCGATGGGTGCCGCCGCGACGTTCTCCGGCAGCTCGATATGGGTCGGGCCCGGCTTGGCGAGGATCGCGACGCGGAAGGCCTTGCGGATGATCTCGGGGATCGCCTCGACACGCTCGACGCGGGTGTTCCACTTCGTCACCGGCTCGATCATCCGCACGATGTCGACGACCTGGTGCGCTTCCTTGTGGAGCTTGTCGGACGACGCCTGGCCGGTGATCGCGACCATCGGCGCCCGATCCAGGAAGGCATCGGCGACACCCGTGATGAGGTTCGTCGCACCCGGTCCAAGGGTCGCCATCGCGACCGACGCCTTACCGGTCAGGCGGCCGTAGACGTCGGCCATGAAGGCGGCGCCCTGCTCGTGGCGGGTGGTGACGTGGCGCGGGCCGTTGCCGGTGGCCGCGACGGCGCCGAGCGCATCGAGGACGTCCATCGTCTCCTCGCCGGGCACCGAGAAGACGTACTCGCAGCCCTCGGCCGTGAGGCACTCGACGAGCAACTGCGCCGCCGATCGTTTCGTCACGCCCGCGAGCGTAGCAGCCGGCGAGCGCGCTCGGCCGCTTGCCCTCTCAGGACCCCCCGGCGAACGCGACCGCCGCCGTGACGAGGAGCACGACCGTCGCCGCCCCGAGCGCCGCAACGCCCAGCCGACCGCGCCGACGGACCTCCCGGATCGCGACGGCCCCAAGCACGCCGATCGGCAGGGCGAACGGCAACCCGACGATCCCGACCGAGCCCGGGATGACCAGTGCGACGTACAGCAGGTAGATCAGTCGGTTCGGAACGGCATCAGCGGGTTGGAACAGCGAAGCGACCATGGTGAAGGCGAGCCACGCTCCCGCCGCGACGAGACAGGCGACGAGACCCGCCCGCAATCCGAACTGGATGCGGGAGCCGCCGGCCGCGATCGCAGGGCCGTACCGGCCTCCGACGAGCGCGCCGACCGGCACGCCGACCAGACCAACGACGACGACGGTGGGAGCGCCCAGCCACCGCCCGGCAGCGGCGAGCGCACCGGCCAGGACCGCCCCGATCCATGCCCCCAGCCAGCCGTCGGCCGGCCAGCGCCACGGTTGCCAATACATGATACCTGACGGTAACATGAATCACCCGACGCGTGCAGCGCGTACTCCTTCGCGAAATTCTCATGGGGCGAGCACATGCGACCGATCGGGCCACCAACGTGTCGAATCTGTGCGCCCCACGAGCCACGACGACCGATTCGGCCCGGAATCGGCCCACTTGGGGCTCCCCGGACGCACTTCTGGTCGGATGTGCTCGTGGGGTGAGAATCGAGAGGGCGCGGCGAGCCGCGCTACGCTTCGACGAGCGGGACCTCGACGATGTGCTCGGCGATGAACCAGACCTGCATCTCGTGGCGGCGAAGGACGTCGCCCATCAGCAGGTCGTTCGTGCCCATGTCCTTCGACTTCTCGGTCTTGTCGATCGCGGTCCGAACCTTCTCGATGATCGTCTCGTGGGCGTCGAGCAGGCGACCCAGGACGACCGGGACCTCCTCCGCGCCATCGGGCGGGCGGGGGATCGTCGTGAGCTCCGCCGCGTGACGTGGGTCGCCGACGCTGATCCCGCCGAGCATCTGGACTCGCTCGGCGATCTCGTCGACGAGCTCGAGCTGCTCCGCGGCGTGCTTGTCGAACAGGAGATGGAGCTGGTAGAACGTCGGGCCGGCGACGTTCCAGTGGGCCTTCTTGTAGAGCGCGTAGAGGATCGTGGTGTCGGCCAGGATCTCGTTCAGCAGGCGGCAGCTCTCGCTCCGGGCGGTCGACGCCAGGGCGATCGGGAGCAGACGGAGCTTGCCGAACGACTGGAGCTCGAGCCCGCGCTGGCCGAGCTTCGGCTCCGGCGATGGGCGGCCCGCGCGCCCGCCCGAACCGTCCGCTGAGCCGTTGCGCTGGGTGGAGCGACCGCGGGTCGTGGTTGCCATCGATTCCTCCTTGCCGCCGTCCCTGCACGACGACGTGACGAGTCGCGTGGCGGACGACGGCGATCGATCGGGATGGCGACTGCGGCCGCCAAAGGTCGATCATGCGTGCTGATCAATTCCGGCGTGATGGCCTCGCCGCGAGGCCTCATTGCAGAGACGTGGCGGATCGCGTCGGAACCTCAGGGCCGGCCCGGAGCTCCGCTCAGCGTGATGTCGTAGACGCTGACCCGGAACGTGTCGTAGCGTGAGGCGACCGCCGGCCAGATCGGCTCGTCGAGGGACTGGCGGGCCTGTGCCGCCGACCAGGTCGAGACGAACGCGATCTCGACCACGTCACCGAGGACCCGCCGACCGACATAGCCCTCGGCGAGCTCGCCGGGGGGGTCGAGCAGGCGACGGCGGAGATCCTGCTGGATGTCCGCGTCCAGGCCTCGGGCGACGGTTCCCACGGTGAACCGCAGGTAGGCCGCCTCGACCCCCTCGTGACGGACCACCGCGTTGTCGACCTCGTAGTAGTCGACATGGGTGAGCTCCTCGCCATGCTCGGTCGCGTCGAGCGTTCGCTTCGCGGACAGGTCGCCCGCGTACGCGGCGAGGGCTGCCTCGACCGTCGACCACAAGGTCATCGCCGCGATGCCATGGCCATTGCCCAGCGGCTGGATTGCCACAAGGAATCCGTCGAGGCCCGCCGTGCGCATCGCGACGGGGTAGTAGTTGGTCGCATAGGCCTTTGTGACGGCGTCGAG
>DASUPH010000278.1:0-7804 GCA_036276275.1 Candidatus Limnocylindrales bacterium | reverse complement strand
GATCCAATGACCCGACCCGAGCATGTCCTCGCCGGCCAGGCCCGCGGCAACGAGCCGCCCGATCGCGGTCTCGAGGGCCCGGATCGCCGCCGTCGATTCGGCCCGGACGGCGATGATCGCCTGGTCGGCTCCGATCGCGGTGGCGGCGATCAGGGCGCCCTCGAGGATCGCGTAGGGCGACAGCTCCATGAGCGTCCGGTCGGTCTGCGACGACGGATCGGCGCCATATCCGTTGCCGACGACGACCCGCCGCGAGGCGTCGACCGCGGCGGCCGCCCGCCACTTCTCGGCGGTCGGGAAGCCGGCGCCGCCCCGGCCACGCAGCCCGGACGCGGCGATCGCCGCGATCGTGCCCGCCGGGCCGAGATCGTGGACCGCCCGGCGCAGTCCGACGAAGGCGCCGGCCGCCTGCGCCGCCGCGAGGTCGAGGGGGTCGGTCGGGCGATCGCCGCGGAGGAGGATCGACGGCCAGCTCCTGGGCGTCCGGAGGATCGTGGTCATCCCTGGGCCCGCGCCGGACCGGCGCCGGGTGGCGGGCCGCGTCGCTTGCCGGGCGCCGCCGCGGCAGCCTTCGCGGGCTTCGAACCGGTCGCGCCCTTCGCGGCCGTCCGGCGGCGGGAACCCGCGAGTGACATCTCGAGGCCGGCGAGATAGGCGGTCTCGCGCCCCTGGCGAGCATCGGCCGTGGCCGCGGCGAGCGGCTCGGCGACGGGCGGCTCGAACCGGAGGTGGCGGTAGTACGAGGCGGTCCCGTAGATCATCGCGTACCACGCCCCGGTCTTCTGGCTGATCAGCTTGAGGGCGCCGACGGGCAGGTGGCCGTAGGCCGCCTGGGTCTCCTCGAGGATCTCGAGCATCCGCTTGGGGTCGTGGTCGTGGCGGGCGAGGATGGCATCGACCGGCCCTGGCTCGATCGGGTCGAAGTGCTCGTAGGCCTGGTCCGGGACCGGCCGCCCCGACCGGCGAAGCGCGGACTCGTCCCGCCGCTCGCCGTACGTCTCCGGCGCGCCCCAGTGGATGTGGTAGCGGCCCTTCGTGTCCATCCCGCCCATGTCGATGCACTCGATCGGGCAGGCCTGGGCGCACTGGAAGCAGGTCTCGCATTTCAGCGTGCCGTACTCGTCGTAGAGCAGTTGCAGACGGCCGCGGAACTTGTGCGGGACGTCGAGGCGGACCTCGGGATACCTGATCGTCGCCTTCGGCTCGAAGAACTTCCGGAGCGTCAGGCTCATGCCCTTGACGATGCCGAGACCGGGCAGGCGGATCATCGCGTCGGCCTCACTTCGGATGGACCACGACGAGCGCGAGGGCGGTCACGAAGAGGTTGAGGAGCGAGGCGGGCAGGAGCCACTTCCAGGCGAACCCCATCAGCTGGTCGATCCGGACCCGCGGCAGGGTCGCCCGCATCCAGACGAACAGGAAGACGAAGACGTAGGTCTTGCCGAGGAACCAGAAGAGGCCGGCGACCCAGTCGAAGCTGATGAACGCCCAGCCACCGATCGCGACGATCGCGACCAGGTTGAACAGGACGAAGCCGATGACGAGGGCCTGCCAGGCGGGCATCGAGCTCCGGGCGAGGAAGAACGGCGCCGCCAGGAGCAGCGTCCCGACGACGGGCACGATCGCGATCAGGATGAGCAGGCCGATCCCGAGCGAGCCCGGATCGATCCCGCCGTGGATCGCCCACGCCTCGGGCCACGGGAACGGCGCGTTCCAGCCGCCCAGGAAGAGGGTCACGATCAGCGCCGAGACGACGAAGACGTTGACGAACTCGGCGAAGTAGAAGAAGCCGAAGCGCATTCCCGAATACTCGGTCGCGTATCCGGCAACGATCTCGGAGTCCGCCTCGGTCAGGTCGAACGGGGTCCGGTTCGCCTCGGCCGTCGCGGCGATGAAGAAGATCAGCGCGCCGAGCGGCTGCTTGAACACGTACCAGTCGGTGAACCAGCCGGCCTGGTTCAGCGTGATCTGGTTGAGGCTCATCGTCCCCGCCAACAGCAGCAGCCCCACGACCGACAGCGTCAGCGGGATCTCGTAGCTGATCACCAGGGCGGCGGCCCGCAGCCCGCCGATCAGCGAGTACTTGTTGAAGCTCGCCCAGCCGGCCATGAGCAACCCGACCACCGTCAGGCCACTGATCGAGAAGAGGTACAGCAGGCCGATGTTCATGTCGGCCCCGAACAGGCCGGGCGCGAACGGGACGACCATGAGGGTCATCACCGTCGCCAGGAAGACGGTCACCGGAGCGAGGGTGAAGACGAGTCGATCAGCGCCGGTGGGGCTGAAGTCCTCCTTCGCCAGCATCTTCAGCCCATGGGCGACAGAGATGAGCGAGCCGAACGGTCCCACCCGGTCCGGTCCGATCCGGAGGTTCATGAAGGCGATGCCCTTGAGCTCCATGTACCCGACCACGAATGCGGTCGGGATCGTCAGCAGGAGGACCGCCGTGGCGGCGACGACGAACCGGACGAGCCACAGGTTGGCGGCCAGGAAGTCGACGATCGGCTTGCCCGCGACGACCACGACGACCACGAGCCCGATCGCCAGGATCAGCAGGATCGGGATGATCGTGAAGAGGATCTTCCCGGCGAGGGTGAGGCGGCTCCACGACCGAGCCATCGCGGTCATGGCTGCGCCTCGGGCAGCGCGCCGCGGCGTTTCGCCCAAACCACGCTCATGGGAGCCTTACGCACGGACGGCGACGTCACTCCGGGTGCAATTAGCCGATTGCGGCTAATCGCGGCCTCAAAACGGCCCCTGGGCGATCGGGCGGGCAGGCTAACGCTCTCTCCAGTGGCAAATGAGAGAAACGGGCCTCGAGCAAGGCCGGTCACTTGTCGACCCCGCCCATGATCGGATCGAGCGAAGCCATCACGGCCATCGCGTCGGCGATCAGATGGCCCGGCATCAGCGTGCCGACGGACTGGAGGTGGATGAACGACGGGTCGTGGATCCGCATCCGGAACGGCTGATCGGTGCCGTCGCTGATGACGTAGGCGGCGTACTGACCGCGCGGACCTTCGACCGCGGCGTAGGCCCGGCCGGGGCGCGGCCGGAGCAGCCGCGGCAGCTTGGCCATGATCGGCCCATCGGGCATCTGGTTGAGGCATTGGTCGATGATCCGGAGGCTCTGCTTGATCTCGTCGATCCGGACCAGGTACCGGGCGAGGCAGTCGCCCTCGTCGCGGGTCGGGATGTCGAAGTCGAGCTCCGGGAAGACCGAGTACGGGTGGGCCCGGCGGAAGTCGAGCGGGATCCCCGTCGCCCGGATGTTCGGGCCCGTCATGCACATCCGGAGGGCGGTCGCCTGGTCCATCGTGCCGAGGCCGCGCATCCGCCGGACGAAGATCTCGTTCTCGTTGAGCAGTCCGAGGTTGCTCTCGATCTGGGACGTGGCCCGGCTCATCCAGTCGCCGAGACGGCTCAGGAACTCGTGGTTGAGATCGCCGTTGACGCCGCCGATCCGGAAGTAGTTGAAGAGCAGCCGCTGGCCGGTCAGGGCGGCCAGCATCTCGGCGATCTCGTCGCGCTCGATGAAGCTCCACAGGATCGGCGTCAGGCCGCCGAGATCGAGGGCCATCCAGCCCATGAACAACGAGTGCGACAGGATCCGGTTGAGCTCGCTGCTCAGCACCCGGAGGTACTCGGCTCGGGGCGGCGGCGTGACGTCGAGGAGCTTCTCGAAGGCCATCACACCCGGCCACTCGCAGAACAGGGAGCTGATGTACTCGAGCGGGTCGAGATACGCGATCGAGTGGTGGTAGTCCGCGTTCTCGCACAGCTTCTCCACGCCGCGATGGAGATAGCCGAGGACCGGGTCGAGATCGACCACGTTCTCGCCGTCGATCTTCAGCACGATTCGCAGGACGCCATGGGTCGAGGGGTGCTGGGGGCCCATGTTGATGAACATCTCGCCGTCGCCGAGGGTGTAGAACTCGGCCTCGCGCTCGGTCCGCGGCGGATACGGCGGGATCGGCTCGAAGACGCCGAGCGCCTCGTCGAGCCGGACCCGCGGGTCGTCGACCGGGATCTCATCGCTGCCGCGGGCGCCGTGCGGGGTCGACGTCGTCATGCCGGCGCCTTCCGGATCGTGGCCGCCGGGCGGGCGTTGCGGGGCGTGTGGACCTGCTCCATGTGGCGGACGCCGGCGCCGGGCGAGCGCGCCGCATCGTCGGCCAGGAAGAAGTCCTTGCGCAGCGGGAAGCTCTGGTAGTCGGGTGGCATGTAGATCCGGCGCAGGTCGCGATTGCCCTCGAACGTGATCCCGAACATGTCGTAGGCCTCGCGCTCCATCCACTCGGCGCCCTTCCAGAGGAAGGTGACCGACGGGACGCGGGGGTCGTCACGGGACAGGCCGTCGGCGACGATGCGCAGCCAGTCCGGGCTGGTCTCGCTCCAGAGGTGGTAGACGACCTGCATCGTCGTGCCCGTGTCGACCCCGGCGAGGTCGGCGAGGACACGGAACGCGAACTCGGCGTCGTCATGGAGCGTCCGGCAGATGTCCGGGACGTCGCCCGGCCCGATCCGGATCTCCGTCTCGTCGTGGCGCTGGTGGATCGGCGCGGTCAGCCGCTCACCGAACCGGTTCGCGAGCCGGCGCTTGAGCGCTGGATCCACTAGACGTCCACCGGGACGGTGGGTCCGACCGCCCGGTCCGGCCAGTGCCCGCGGCGGTCCTTGACGATCTGCTGGAGCTTCATCATCCCGTAGATCAGGCCCTCCGGCCGGGGCGGGCAGCCGGGCACGTAGACGTCGACCGGCATGACCCGATCGATCCCCTCGACCGTCGCGTAGCTCCGCTTGTAGCGCCCTCCGGAGCACGTGCAGTCGCCCATCGCGACACACCACTTCGGCTCGGGCATCTGCTCCCAGAGCCGGACGAGCGGTCCGGCCATCTTCGTCGTCAGTGTGCCGGCGACGATCAGGACGTCCGCCTGGCGAGGGCTCGCCCGGAACGGGAACATCCCCCAGCGATCCATGTCGTTGCGGGAGGTCGCGCTCGACATCATCTCCATCGCGCAGCAGGCGAGCCCGGACAGCAACGGCCACAGGCTGTTCGCGCGGATCAGGTCGAGGAGATAGTCGGCCTTCGTCGGGATCACCTCGAGGACCCCGGACCAGCGGGCGTCGTCGCGCCGGGCGATCCCCGACGCCTCGACCTCACGGAGATGGGTGACCTCCGGCTCGAGGCTGCCCTGGTAGGCGTTGGGGTCCGTCGACTGCCAGAGCGTGTTCGAGACGATGATCGGGGCCGCGACCGCGGTCTCGCGGACGATCAGCGCCGACGGGTCGTTGCCGGGCGTGTCGGATCCGATCGCAGTCGCATCATCGGGCCCGGTCCCGAGGCCGGCGCCGGTCGCCTTGCTCACCGCCAATTCAGAACCCCCTTCCGCCAGGCATAGGCCAGGCCGAGGAGCAGCACCGAGACGAAGACGAACATGCTCACGAAGAGCGAGCCGATATCGACCCTCGGGTCGCGGAAGACGATCGCCCAGAGATAGATGAAGACGACCTCGATGTCGAACGCGACGAACAGCAGGGCGTAGATGTAGAACGAGAGGCCGAACCGGCCGTGGGTGTCGCCGTACGTGTCGATGCCCGACTCGTAGGGCAGGCCCTTGTGGACATCGCCGCGGTTCCGATGGGAGAGGAGCCAGGCCGCCCCGATCGTCAGGAACACGAACGAGATCCCTGCGACCAGGAACCCCACGATGTACCAGATGTTGACCAGGTCCACGCTGTCTCCCGGTGGGCTCCGGGTCGGCCGCCGATCCGATGCGCACGCACCGGGGAAAACGGCCCACCCTGCTCGCACGGCCGCCCGAGGACGCGGCTCGCCACGCGGCGCCATTCTAGCAGCGCAGCCCGATCGGCCGGGCGTGTCGGAGGCCGGCGCCGGGCAGCCCGCCGGAGCCGGGGACAAGGTCCGGAGGGGGACCCAGGACGCGCCCGGGTCGGGCCATCGCCGGGCTCGATCACGCGTCGGGTTGGGTCGGCGATGCGGGTCGGGGGACGGATCGCGCCGAGCGCGCGTGCCAGTTCGCAACCCGCCCCCCGGCGGTGACTCCGGCAAGCCGGGGACACCCGAAGCGTCGTCCTTTGTGGGGTCCCCGGGCAATAGGGCATTCGCCCTAGAGGCCGCGCCGTGGCCCATCCCCGGACAGGCCGCGACCGAAGGCCATCACCCGGAACCGGCCCATCGCGGCAGGATCGATCATCCGGACGAGGGCGGCCCGGGCCGTGAGGTACTCCTGGAGGGTGGCTGCCGGGCCCTGCTGGTAGTCGACAAGGATCTCGCCGGCCCCGAGCCGGTCGAGGAAGGCGGCCTGGGTGGTCGTCCCGAGATGGACGAGACCGGCCGCGACGGCGGCCCGCTCGACGGCCGTGACGTCGACATGAGCGGTGAGATCCTGGCGGCCGATCGCCCGATACGGATCGTCGTGGACCTGGTGCCGGAGATACGCGGCCAGGGTCCCGGCCGCCCGCCGGGCGGGGTCGTACAGCTCGGCCGCGGGGTGGCCGTAGTCGATGAGGAGGAGGACGCCGCGGGCGAGACCGGCGGCCGCGGCGGCGACCCAGGCGTCGATCGCGAGACAGACCTCGGCATGCTGGCCCTCGGCGAGATCGATGGCTTCGTCGGCGAGGCGGCGGGCGAGGAGCGGCGTGGTCGGAGCGGCCTCGACGTCGATCAGGCCGCCGTCCGGATCGAGACCGACGAGGATCTCCCGGAGCTCGCCGCCCCGGACCACGAGCCGGTGGGTCGGCAACGCGTCGAGGACCTCGTTGGCAAGGACGAGGCCGTCGATCGGATGACCGTCGTCCGTCTCCAACCGGCCGCTCCGGCCGGCCATCTCGAGGCGGGCCCGGACCGCCGTGACCCGGGCCGGTTCGACCTCGACGACCCGATACCGAAGGGCGCCGAGGGCGGCCGAGCCGTCGGCGTCGAGCCCGCCGATCAGCGCCTCTGCCAGCGCGCCGCCGCCCGCGCCGTGCTCGCGGATCGTGAACCGGGCGGGTCGGTCGAGCGCCCGCCAGACATCGTCGACGTACCGGGCGATCGCCCGGCCGAAGATCGGGTGAGCCTCGGGCGCGGTCAGGAAGTCGCCGTCGCGGCCGGGCCGCGTGGCGGCGCCCCGGTAGTAGCCGCGCTTCGGGTCGTAGAGCGCGATCTCCATGAACCGGGCGAAACTGATCGGCCCGCGGGCCGCGATCTCGGCCCGGATCCCGGCGAGCAGCACGGGGTCCGACGCCACGTCGAGGCCGGCCGCAGGCACGCGCCTCAGGTCCACCTGCGACCCTCGTCCAGCACCAGCCGGAGCCCCGGGCCGACGAGCGTGTGCCCGCCCAGGACGATCGGGATCGGGGCGTCGACCGCGGCCCGGGTGAGCGCGGCGAGCCACGGATCGGTGATCCGCTCGGGCAGGAGCAGGTCGCTCGCGAAGCGATCCTCGGAATTGGGCCAGCCGCGCTCGTCGGCGCCGAACCGATGGGCGATGAGGACCCGGCTGTCGACGAGCGCCGCATCGCCGAGCTCGGCGAGGATGGAGCCGAGGGCACCGGGCCCGTCGCGGTCGAGCAGCAAGCCAAGCGTCGAGCGGACCGGGCGCTGGCGGTCGGGCCGGGTCCGGAAGCCTCGCTCCTCGATCAGGGCCCGCGTCCGGGACGCGGTCGAGCGCTCGAGCCATGCGAGGCCGCCGGCCGACGCCCGCCCGGCGACGACCAGCTCGCGGCCCGGGTCGCGGCTGGCCGTCGCGACACGGGCGATCGTCGACCGGACCACCGCCGTCGTGACGTCCTGGGCCCC
>DASUPH010000277.1:0-2097 GCA_036276275.1 Candidatus Limnocylindrales bacterium | reverse complement strand
GTCGTACGCTACGATCCCGGGGCACGATGCCGTGGGGACTCGTGACGTTCGGAGGAACGGTTGGCGGACATCGGGACCATCCTCGGCGGCAGGTACCGCCTCATCGAGCTGCTCGGCCAGGGCGGCATGGCGACCATCTACCGCGCCCACGATGCCCAGCTGGAACGCGACGTCGCGGTCAAGGTCCTCAGGCCCGAGTACGGGCGTGATCCGGACTTCTTCGCCCGCTTCCGCCAGGAGGCCCAGTCGGCCGCTTCGCTGAACCATCCAGGCGTCGTCGCGGTCTACGACTACGGGACGGACACGGTCGGACCGTTCATCGTCATGGAGCTCGTCGACGGCGAGGACCTCGCGGCGATCGTCAAGCGGAGCGGTGCCCTGCCGCCGCGGCAGGCCGCCCGGATCATCGCCGAGGCCGCCCGGGCGCTCCACACCGCCCACGCCCGCGGGATCGTCCATCGCGACGTGAAGCCCGGCAACATCATGATCGACCGCGAGGGCCGGGTGAAGGTGACCGACTTCGGGATCGCCCGGGCGATCGCCGAAGCGCAGATGACGCTGCCGGGCACCACGCTCGGCTCGGTCCACTACTTCAGCCCCGAGCAGGCCCGCGGCGACCAGACGACCGCCTCATCCGACATCTACTCGCTCGGGATCGTCCTCTTCGAGCTGCTGACCGGGCACCGCCCGTGGGAGGCCGACAGCGCAGCCGCGGTCGCGATGGCCCGGCTGGCCGGCCCACCGCCCGACCCGTCGGCGATCCGCTCCGGGATCCCGTCGGATCTCGTCGCGATCGACCGCAAGGCGATGGCGACCGAACCGGCCGACCGCTGGTCGTCCGCTTCGTCGATGGCGGCCGCCCTGGAGGCGTTCCTGGCCGGCTCCGCGATCCCGGGCACGGGGACCGCCGCGGGCGCGGTCGGCAGCGCGACGATCGCAGGGATGAGCCCGACGTCGGCCACGGCTCGGCCGAACCCCGGCGCGATCCCGTATGCGCCGGACGCCTACGCTGCAGATCGGCCGGTCCGGCCGAGCGATCCCGCCCGCCGGCCGGCGCCGCAGGCTCGCCGGACCGAACATCCGATCGACGATGGCGACGACGACCGTCAGGGCGGCACGAGCCCCACGGTGTGGGCCGCCGGCCTCATCGCGCTCCTGATCCTGCTCGCGGTCGGCTTCCTCGTCTTCCGCCTCCTGTCGGGCGGCGGCACCCCGCCCGTCGCCCAGGTCACCGTGCCCAACTTCGTCGGCAAGGACCTGGCGGCTGCCCAGCTGCTCGCGACACAGACCGGAATCACCGTCACTCCCACCGTCGCCCAGGCGAGCGGCGCCGTCGTGAACTCGGTGGTCAGTCAGGATCCGCCGGCGGGGACCAAGATCGACACGGGCGGCACGGTCAACCTGACCGTCGCGGCCGGCGCGGAGACCGTGGCGGTCCCCGAGCTCCGCGGCAAGACAGAGGTCGAGGCCGTCAGCCTGCTCGTCGGCGCCGGACTTCAGCCCGGCACGAAGACGGACGTCTTCGACCTGGTCGTGCCGGCCGGACAGATCGTCCGCCAGAGTCCCGGCGCCGGCCTCGTCGCGAACAAGGGCACCCTGGTCGACTACGATCTCTCGAAGGGCCCGGAGCCGAGCGCCAGCCCGAGCCCGAGCCCGACGCCCTCACCGACTCCGGCGCCGACCCCCACACCTACACCTACGCCTACGCCCCCGCCAACGCCGACGCCACCGCCCGCGCTCCTGACCGTGGCCGACTACCGATGCGTGACCTTGGCCGCGGCCACAACCGACATCACCGGCGACGGGTTCAAGGTGGGGACGGTAACGGCTCAGCCAGGCGGTTACACGGCTGCCGATGACTCGATCGTCATCGATCAGTCACCGAACCCGGGTCAGAAGCGGCCTCCGGCCACCAAGATCGACCTCGTCGTCTACGATCCGGCGTCCTTGGCAACCTGTCCGCCCTGATCAAGCCCCGCCGCGGTCAGGGCAGCGGGCGCGTACCCGCTACCACCTCGACCCAGAGGCGCGGGCCCGCGGGCGCCGGGGCCGAACCGTGCATGACGTCGACGAGGCTGATCGGCGTCTGCGGCGTAG
>DASUPH010000276.1:0-6455 GCA_036276275.1 Candidatus Limnocylindrales bacterium | reverse complement strand
CGATGCCGCCAACGCGGGACGTCCGTTCCGCCGTGTCCTGACGAGGTCGGAACGTGCCGGTGGACCCGGTCCAGGCGCAGACGCTGATCCTGCTGGCGGTCATCGCCAATCTCGTGGTCATGGGCGCGGTCGTGATTCCGCCAATGGTCGGCCGGCGCGGACCGCTCCAGACCGGCTCCGCGGGCGGCGATCAGGGCGAGCGCAAGACTGCCGAGCTCGCGGCGGTGCTTGGCGAAGCCGGCCAGGTCGACCTGGCCGACCCGGGCGGCGTGCCCCCAGGGGCCTACGACCGGGTCGTTCGCGTCGTGTCATGGACCTTCATCCTCGCGACCTCGACGATCGTGGCAGTGACCGGCCTCTGGCGCGACACGCAGCCGGCGATCTTCATGCTGCTGGCTGCCGCCGGGGTGTTCGTCCTCGTCGTCCACGACCTGCTGCCGGCGGGCGCACTCGGGACGGCGAAGTTCCTGCTCGAGGGCAGCGTCGCGGTGACCTTCGCCACGCTCCTCGTCGTCCTGACCGGGCGCGAGGCGAGTCCGTTCTTCTTCACCTTTCCGCTGATCGTCGGCGGCGCAGCGCTCGTCGTCTCGCCGCGGGTGACCTTCGTGCTGGCCTCCGCGGCGTCCGTCGCCTACATCGTCGCGATCGCCCCCCCGGGATCCGGCGGCCTGCCGCCGATGACGGTGGCGATCGTCGGGATCAACATCACGGCCCTGATCCTGCTCGCGTATGTCGCGATGGTCATCGCTCGAGAGCAGCGCCGGGCGCGCGATGCGGCGATCCGGCTGTCAACGGTCGACAACCTGACGGGGCTCTTCAACCGGACCTTCTTCTTCGCGGCGGTCGAGCGCGAGATCGCTCGGAGCGCGCGATCCGGACGTGGGTTCTGCCTGTTGATGATGGATCTCGACGAGCTCAAGCAGATCAACGACCGGCACGGCCACTTCTTCGGCGACCGGGTGCTGCGCGGCGTCGGCGAAGTGATCCGGGCAAGCGGCCGGAAGATCGACACGTCGGCCCGGTATGGCGGCGACGAGTTCGTGGTCCTCCTCCCCGAGACGGATCCGACGGGGGCGTACGTCCTGGCCGAGAAGATCCGGATCGGGGTGGCCGATCTCCGGGTCGACATCGCCGGAACGATCCTCCAGCCGTCGGTCTCCATCGGCGTCGTCAGCTACCCCGAGGACGGCGGGACGAGCGACGAGCTGATGATCACGGCCGACTCGTCGATGTATCGCTCGAAGCGGGCCGGCAAGAACCGGGTCACGGGTGTTCCGGTCATGGCTCCCGACGCCGGACCCCTCGACGACACCGCGGACGCCGCGCCGAAGGACGACGCTCCCGCGGTGGCCGCAGCCGACATGCCGCGCGATCCGGCCCGGCCGGGTCGTCGTCGTTCGCGGGAGCCCGCCGACAAGTCGGTGTAGGATCGGCCGGATGGCCGATCAAGAGGGACCGGTCGGGAACGTCGGCGACGGCACCCGACGGAGCTCCACCCCGGCGCGTTCCCGCCCGAGCGGCTTTGCGACGCGGGCGATCCAGGCCGTCCATCGCCTTCCGATCGTCGAGCAGGAGCCGACGTCCGTCCCGATCTACCAGACGGTGACGTTCTCGGCGGCCGACGCGGAGGAGCTCGGAGCCGTCGCCACCCGCCAGATCCCGGGCTACGCGTACGGCCGGCTCGACAA
This sequence comes from Candidatus Limnocylindrales bacterium, assembly GCA_036276275.1. Lineage (GTDB taxonomy): Bacteria > Chloroflexota > Limnocylindria > Limnocylindrales > CSP1-4 > CF-46. Next base: position 4,767 of record DASUPH010000276.1, on the reverse strand, counting down.
CCCGACGGTCGTGGCCTTTGCGGCCGCCGTCGCGGAGCTGGAGGGAGCCGAGGCCGGGTTCGCCTTCTCCACCGGGATGGCCGCCATCCATGCCGCACTCGGCACGATCCTCACGGCCGGCGACCGGGTCGTGATGACCCGCGCCTCGTATGGCACGACACGGGCGCTCCTCGAGGGGGTGCTCGCCCGGCAGGGCGTCAGCAGCGTGTTCGTCGACGTGACGGACCTCGGTGCCGTCGAGGCCGCCCTCGCGGCCCGACCGACCCGGGTCCTGTACGCGGAGACGATCGCCAATCCCACGATCGTCGTCGCCGACCACGTGGCCCTGGCCGACCTCGCCCATCGGTACGGCGCGAGCTATCTCGTCGACAACACGTTCGCCTCGCCGTATCTCTGCCGGCCGGCCGAGCTCGGTGCCGACATCGTGATCGAATCCGCGACGAAGTACATCGCCGGCCACAGCGACGTCATGGCCGGCGTCGTCAGCGGCTCCGCCGATCTCATCCACCGCGTCCGCGACTTCGAGGTCGACACGGGGGCCAGCCTCGATCCGCACGCCGCCTTCCTCGCGATGCGCGGGCTCTCGACGCTGGCGCTCCGGATGGAACGCCACTCGGCGACCGCCGCCGCGCTGGGCGCGTGGCTGGAGGGCCAGGACGGGGTGATCCGGGTCTGGCACCCGTCGTTGCCCAGCCATCCCCAGCACGCGGTGGCCGGCCGTCAGCTTGCCCTCGGCGGCGGGATGCTCGCGTTCGAGCTGAGCGGCGGCCGGGCGGCCGGCGGCGCCTTCATCGATCGCCTCGAGATCCCGGCCCGGACGGCGTCACTGGGAAGCGTCTTCTCGATCGTGACGCACCCGCCCTCGACGACCCATCGCCAGCTCGACGACGCCGCCCTGGCGGAGGCCGGGATCACGGCCGGCCTGCTTCGCTGCTCCGTCGGGCTCGAGGACCTCGACGACCTGGTGGCCGATTTCGAGCGGGCCCTCGATGCCGCTCGGAAGGCGGCGGTCCGGCCGGCGTCGCCGGCCCCGGAGCGGGCCGTGCCGTCCGCCGTGGCGCCGGGCGAGGCACCGACCGAAGCCACCCCCGTCTGATCCGGGAGGACCGCGCGATCGCCAGCCCCGCGACGACGTGGGCCGAGTCGGCCCGGCCGCCCGAGCCCGATCTCTTCGAGCGGCTGGGTCGTGTCGTGATCCGCTTGTTCACGTCGGTGAACTTCGCTGTCACCCAGATCATCACCCTGTCCCTGCTCGCGGTCATCGGCATGACGATCCGGCAGCTGCCGGGCTTCGCGTTCCGCTCGGCCGGCGACTACGCCGCGGCGATGGCCGACATGCACGCCCGCTACGACCCGGTGTTCGGGGCGGGGATCGTCAACGCGATGGAGCGCCTCCAGGTCTTCCACATCTTCTCGTCGACCTGGTTCACCGTCGGGCTGATCGTCCTCGTGTTCTCGATCATCGTCTGCACCTTGAATCGCACGCCCCGGCTGTGGCGGCAGTCGGCCGAGATCCGGGTGGTCCAACCGGACCCGTTCTACGACCCCGAGCTGCCGGACCGGGCGGCGATGACGGGGCTCGACGCGGCCGCTGTCCGGTCCGCCCTCCGGAGCCAGCGCTTCGTCGTCCGCGAGACCGAACGCGACGGGGTGCGCTACCTCTACGGCGATCGCCACCGTTGGACGAAGCTGGCGACGCTCATCAGCCACCTCGGGCTCATCCTGTTCCTCGTCGCCGCGGTCGTGACCTGGCAGCTCGGCGACGAGCAGGGCCTCGTCGTCGCCGAGGGCGACTCGCTCACCGTCCAGCCGATCGGAACCCCCGGCCTGCTCGTCGTGAAGAACTACGACTTCGAGGCGCCCGGGTTCCTGGAGACCGGCCAGGCCAGCGACTTCACGACCGATCTCGGGGTCTTCCAGGACGGTCGCGAGGTCGCCCGCAAGACGATCCGCGTCAACGATCCGCTCGGGGTCGGCGGCTACACGTTCCACCAGAACGGGTTCGGGCCCGCGCCGGACCTGCTGATCAGCGACCTCGACGGCAGGCCGTTGTGGGACGGGCCGGTCCCGTTGACCGACCAGGCGGCGGGCTTCCCGTACGGCACGCTGGCCGTGCCCGGGCGCGACGTCGGCCTGGAGCTGCTGCTCCGGCGCCAGGCCGACGGGACCGGCGTCGTCCTGGCCCTGCCATACCGGGTGAACGGCGAGGCGAGCGATGGCACGCCGAAGGTCGAGGAGCTTAGCGCGAGCGCGGTCGCCGTGGCCGTCGGCGAGGCCCAGGTGCCGCAGGACCTGGACTTCTCGATCGGCGTGAAGCGGTTCTCGGACTACACGCTGATCATCGCCAAGAAGGACCCCGGACAGGGGATCGTGTGGACGGCGTTCGGCTCGCTGATCGTCGGCCTCGCGATCACGTTCTACCTGCCGCGACGCCGGATCTGGGCCCGGCTGACGCCGGCCGGAGAGCTGGCGCTCGTCGCCCGATCCGATCGGTACGTCGACGTGGAGCGGGAGTTCGGGCGGCTCCTCGACGACCTCGTGGACCGGCGCGCGGCGATGGCCGGTCGACCGCCGACGCCCTCCGTCTCGCCAACCGGCGCCTGACCGCCGAACCGGATGGCGACGCTCGACGAGTTGCGTGCGGCCGTAGTCCCGAGCGCCCGCTGGGTCTCGGGCGACGTGGCGGCCGCGAGCGGTCGTCGTACCCATGGCGGCGCCGCGACCGGGCGCGCACCAGTGCGCCACGCGCCGGTCGCCGGCCGCGACCTCGCCTGGGTGCGCCTGATGCGGGCGCGCGTCCCGGCGTTCGATGCCCTCGAGCCCGGCGATGTCGCCATCGTGCCGGTGGCCGCCCTGGCGGTCGTCGCCCCGGATCGTGACGGCGTCGTCGCCCTGGTCCGGGGATGCGTGGAGGCGGGAGTCGCCGGGCTGTTGATCGTGACCGAGGCCGGTGGGCCGGCCGAGTCGTCGACGAGCCTGGCCGAGGTCGCGGCGGCGGCCGGGCTGCCGGCGCTCGACGTCGGCGCGGCCGATTCGGCGGCGATCGAACGGAGCGTGATCGGCTTCCTCGTCAACCACCGGGCCGAGCTGGAGCGCCAGGCGACGCTCCTGGAGCGCCGTCTCGAGGACATCGCCCTCGGCGGGGGCGGCGCCGAGGGGCTGGCCGCGGCGATCGCCGGCTTCCTGGGGCGCGCCGTCGCGATCGAGGGACGGCGGGGCGCGACGGTTGCCGTCCATGCGCCGCCCGATGTCGCGGATGCGGCCGTGGCGGTCAGCGCCTATCACGGTCGGCGACGGGTGGCGGCCGCACGCGTGCCGCTGCCGATCCCCGGCGGCGAGCCCGGCGCGACCGGCGCCCTCGCTCTGCTCGGCCAGCGTCCGGCGAGCGAGCTGGAGCGGATCGCGACGGCCCGGATCGCCGGGCTCGTCGCCCTCGAGCTGGCCCGCGACGAGGAGCTGGGTCGGGCGATCGAGGGTGCCCGGCGCGAAGTGCTCCCACCCGCCGGCCCGCCGTGGGTCGTGATCGTGGCCCGCCAGGCGCCGCCGGATCCCGGCGGTGAGACCGATGGTTCGGTCCGGCTGTCCGACGCGCCACGGCACGAGGCCGAGCGACGCGAGACGCTTCGCCGGGATCTCCGCTCCCTGGCCCCGGCTCGCCGGCTCAGCCTCCGCGGCGACGCCCAGAGCGTCGAGATCCGGATCGTGGCCGCGCTCGACCCGGCCGATCCCGAGGGCGTCGCCCTGGCCGGCCGGATCGCCGGGTTCCTCGGCCGCCTGGTCGCCCTCTCCCGCCCCTTCGCCGAGCCGGCCGGGCGATCCTCCGCGGAGGCCGATGCCCGGGCGACCCTCGAGGCGGCCGAGGCGCTCGGCGAGCCGCCGCTCGTCGCCCGGGCCGACCGCCTGCCCGCGTACCGGTTGCTGGGCAATCTGCACAACCTTCCCGACGGCACGCGCCAGGCTCGTGCGCTCCTCGCGCCACTGCTCCGGGGGCGACCGGACGTCCGGCGGGAGCGGCTGGCCACGCTCCGAGCCGTCCTGGACCAGCCCGGCCTGGCCGAAGCAGCCAACGCGCTGGGCGTCCATCGCAACACGATCGCGTACCGCGTCCACCGGATCGAGGAGGCGACCGGCTGGCGCCTGGCGGACCCCGAGCTGCGTCTCCCGCTCGCCCTCGCGCTGAGACTTGTGCATGAAGACTAAGTTGCTGCTCACGCCGCGACCTTCACCCAGCCGTGCCGGGACGGTATCCTGACGCCAACCCGTCCAACGGGTTCGGAGTCGTGCGCGACGCACAAGACCGAGCCCGCACCGTCAGGACGACGACACCAAGGAGGCAGGATCGGTGGTCATCGCACGCGAGGAAGTCGACGGCGCGGAGAAGATCGCGCAGGCACAGGAAAGCGGGATCCGCTTCGTCCAGCTCCAGTTCACGGACATCATCGGCGTCGTCAAGGCCGTCACGATCCCCATCCATCAGCTCGAGGGGTCGGTCCGCCACGGCACGTGGTTCGACGGCAGCTCGATCGAGGGCTTCACCCGCATCGCCGAGAGCGACCAGTACCTCATGCCGGACATGAGCACGTTCTCCGAGATCCCGTGGCAGAAGGCGTCCGGCCCACGCGGCACGGCGCGCGTCATCTGCGACGTGTTCACCCCGAACGGCGAGCCGTTCGTCGGCGACCCGCGCCGGGTGCTTCGCAACCAGGTCGAACGGGCGGCGAAGCTCGGCTACGTGGTCAACACCGGCCCGGAGCTCGAGTTCTTCCT
>DASUPH010000275.1:0-4675 GCA_036276275.1 Candidatus Limnocylindrales bacterium | reverse complement strand
CGAAACCGGCCCGTTGAACGCCAGGTTCAGGATCCGGTCCTCACCCATCGCATCCGTGTAGGGATACGGGCCGGCCTGGACCAGCGTGAGCTCGTACCGGCCCGACACGGAGCTGACTCCGAGGTCGACGACCTCGTCCTGGGGGAATGCGGCCCACTTGATGGCGATCGTTCGCGCGTCCACGTTCCGGACGTCGGCGTCATGCCAGCGGATCGACATCCCGTCGCCGGGCGTGCCGGAGACGGCCTTGACGACACTGCCGGACTCGTCATGGACCTTGACCGACACGTCGTGACCGGTCGCGCTCTGGAGATCGACGCCGGCGGCGCCGTTCTTCGGCGACGCCGACGGGGCCGTCGACGGCACGGCCACCGGCGTGCCGTACGGGCGGACGATCGGGGACGGGGCGGGGCCTCCCGACACGACGACCGGGCGCCACACCAGGATGGCGACCAGGCCGGCGATGGCGGCGGCGCCCAGCAGCAGCGCGACGGCCGGCTGGATCTGGCCGCGGGAAGAGGAGGATCGGGTGGGGTTCATCGGGTGATTCCTTGGGCTTTAGACGGGCTCGGGGCGTTTCCACGAGCTCACCCCAAGGAAAGCCGTTCCTTGCGTGCCCGACCATCAAGCGGGGTCGCATGGAGGCGACCACGAATGTGGATGGCGAGGGCTGTCGAATGTCCACCCGAACCCGGGCATGATGCGCGGATGATCCAGAGCGTCGTCCGGGCCCTCGGTCGACCGCGGACGGCGCTCGCCGTCTCGTTCGCGATCTTCGTCGTGCCGATCGCGTTCGTGTTCGTCACGCCGCACGCGCTCGAGCAGCCGTTCGGCGTCGACGCGACGCTGTATCGCGACGTCGCGGTTCGTTGGCTCGGCGGCGGGTCGTTCTACGAGCCGTACCAGCTCGCCGGTCCGTACGAGATCCGGGCCGGCGACGTGCTCTACCCGCCGGTCGGGCTCGTGCTGTTCGTGCCGTTCGCCATCCTGCCGGTGGGTGTCGCGGCAGCGCTCTGGTGGGGGATCCCGCTCGGGGTCACGGCCTGGGCGATCCGGCGGCTCCGGCCGCGACCCGAGATCTGGCCGCTCCTCGCCCTCTGCATCGCCTGGCCGACGACGCTCCTCAAGACGTGGACCGGCAACCCGGTGATCTGGTCGATGGCGGCGATGGCGCTCGGCGTGATCTACGCCTGGCCGTCGGTCCTCGTCCTGATCAAGCCGAGCCTTGCGCCGTTCGCCCTGTTCGGGGTGTGGCGCCGCTCGTGGTGGGTTGCCGCCGCCGCGCTCATGCTCGTGTGCCTGCCGTTCGGCTCGCTCTGGGCCGACTGGGTCGCGTCGGTCGTCAACTCGCGGGGCGGGGGCCTGCTCTACTCGACGCTCGAGATCCCGATGCTGCTCCTGCCGCTCGTCGCGTGGCTCGGCCGTCGTGTGCCCGAAGCTGCGTCCGGGCCGGGTCAACCGTCGACGAGGTCCGCGTAATCGCCGGGGTGACGCTTCAGATACGTCGCGATGAACTCGCACTCGACCGTCAGCTTCAGCCGTCGAGCCCGGACATCCTCGAGCGCCCCCTTCGCGAGGCGGCCGCCGACGCCCATCCCCTCCGCATCGGGGACGACCTCGGTGTGGACGAGGACGATCCCGTCGATCTCGGGGTCGAGCTCGTAGTCGACGATGCCAAGGACGCGCTCGCCGAGGCGCGCCTCGTAGCGCGACTCGACCGGGTTGTCGACGACGACGATTTCGCTCATGGCGAGATCGTAGCCGCCGGTGCCCACGAGTCCACCGGTGACCACGTGACAGCGTTTCGGCGGTTCGGGCCCTTGCGAGGCCGGTCGCGAGCCTGATACCGTAGCCGTCTGGTTACGGATGAAAATCCGCGCGACGTAGTGAACGGGAGGCACGCGATGGCGAACGGAACCGGCACGAAGGACGATCCGTGGGTCCTGAAGACCCCGCCCGGCACGTCGGAGTACACGATGTACCGCGACGACGCCTCGGATCCCCCGACGATCGTGTGCCAGGTCGGCGGAACGAAGCTCCTGTACGACGCGCGGGCGATCGACGAGCTCCATGCGATGCTCAAGGCCCACGGTGACTGGATGCCGCTCGGAGGCGCCGACGAGCAGAAGCCCGCGCCGGAGGGGACGGTCGAGGCGTGGGGCCGCTCCGAATCGAACCCGCGCGGCGGCTGGTACGGCCTGAAGAAGGGGTTGCGTGGCCGGTTCGGGGTGTACATGCCGCCCTTGCTGGAGGCGCTCGGCCTGGTCGAGCTCACTCACGACGCGAAGAACAACCGGATGCGGGCCATCTGAGCGTGCCGGCGAGCCCGAATTCTCTCCTCGCGGGCAGCGGCGATCCGTTCGACGCCCTCGGCGACCCGAACCGGCGGGCGATCGTGGAGCTGCTCGGGTCGGCGGCCGCGGCGGGCGCCGACGGCCGCTCGGTCCAGGAGCTGGCCGACGCGCTGCCGATCAGCCGGCCCGCGGTCTCGCGCCACCTCCGGCTCCTGAAGCGCGCCGGTCTCGTCGTGGAGGAGCCGCGCGGCACGCGCCGGATCTATCGCCTCCACGACGAGGGGATCGAGGCCGTCCGCGCCTATCTCGAGCGGGTCTGGGGCGAGGCGGCTGCGAGGTTCCGGCTCGTCGCCGAGCACCGCCCGTCGAACCGCCGGTGATCGACCCGATCCGGCTCTCGTTCGAGGTCGCCTGCCCGGTCGAACGGGCCTTCGAGGTCTGGACCGCCGACATCGACCGCTGGTGGCCGGCCGATCACACGGTCAGCGGCAGCGACGACCTCCTCGTCGTCCTGGAGCCGCGGAGCGGTGGGCGGATCTACGAGCGGACGCCAGGCGGGATCGAACATGACTGGGGCGAGGTCACCGTCTGGGAGCCGCCGGCCCGGTTCGGCTACCTGTGGCACCTGCGCCGCGACCGCGAGGATGCCACGGAGGTCGAGATCCGGTTCGTCTCGGCAAGCGCCGCCACGACCCGGGTCGAGATCGAGCACCGCAACTGGGAGCGTCTCGGGGCGGAGGGTGAAACCTGGCGAGACCGCAACCGCGGCGGCTGGGCGAGCCTGCTCCCGCACTACGTGGCCGCGACGACCGGTCCTCGCTGACCCGGGGCGCCGGACTCGACCGTCGCGAGGAACTCGTCGAGAATCGCGTTCACGGTGTCGGGGTCGTCCATCTGGAGGAAGTGGCTCGTCCCCTCGACCACGCGGTGCGGCAGATCGGCGACGAGGTTCTGGAGGTCGTGCGGCGCGGTCCCGCGGGGCGTGACGATGGCGATCTTCGGGCCTCGATACCGGCCGAGCGCCGGCACGGGATCGAACGCGAACGTCGCCTTGATGATCGCCAGACCCGTCTCCGCGTCGAGGGCGTTCCGTTCGCCCCGGATCTGGTCCGCCACCGCGGGTCGCGCGCCGGCCGTCAGCTGCTCCCAGTAGCCCGCGGCGGTCTTCTCGTAGTCGGCCTCCATCGCCCCGATGACCTGGCCGGCTTGCTCTTCCGGGACCTTGCCAGGTGCGGCCACGAGGGCGAGGCCGGCGACACGCTCCGGGTGTGCGCCCGCCGCGGCGATGGCGATCGCCCCACCGAGGCTGTGGCCCACGAGGACCGCTCGATCGATCTCGAGCGCGTCGAGCACGGCGGCGACGTCGGCGGTCTGGCTCTCGACCGCGAAGTCGCCGTCCGCGGGTCGGTCCGACCCGCCGTGCGCACGCAGGTCCATGGCCACGGCCCGGCGCGTCAGCCGAAGGTGGTCGAGCTGGGCGGCCCAGTGCGTCGTGTTGCCGCCGAACCCGTGGAGCAGGATCACGGACAGGCCACCTTGCCCGCCGTCGTCGACGTTCAGGGCACCAGCGGGACCGGCGATCCTTCGTGTCGTCATCGGTTGATCCTCCGATTGCCGCGAAGCGTCGTCGGGATGGTCGATCGCCGGGCCACGGTCGCCCGCCATCATCCCTCGCCGAACGTAGAATCGACGAGCCAAGGGTTGCGGAAGATGGTTCAACGGTGTTCGAAGATCCGGGACGACGAGTGCGGATGAAGGGGCGACTAATCGCCCGGTGATCGTGGTGTGGCATGCTGCGCAACAGAGCGCGGCCCGATCCGCGCCGGGATCGCGTCCGATCCCGTCCTGAACCCGGAGGATCGACCAGCCAGTGCCCCCCCGCAAGCGCAAGACCACCTATCCGCCGCCGCGAAACGCGCCCGTCCGTCCGCCCCGCCCGGGCGAACCAGGAGGCCCCGGTGGACCGGATACCCCGTACGTTCGGCCGACCGTCGCCTCGATCAACCTCTCGGCCAGCACCGGACGGGCAGGTCTGAAGGTCGGCGACCGCGTCCGGATCGCCGGCACGGGGCTGTACTCGGGTGAGATCGCGACGATCGAACGGCTGACGACCGGCGCCATCCCGTCGGCCGTCGTGAGGACCGAGGCCGGCCGGACCCGTCAGGTCCGGACGATCGATCTCGAACCGGTCGCGCCCGGCACGACGTCCGCGGCACCGGAAACAGCGGACGGACCCGTCCCGCCCGGGAGCTGAGCAGGGTCGGAGTGGCCATCGCACCTGGGGCCGACGCCGACCGGCTGCTCGAGGACCTGAACGAAGCCCAGCGCGAGGCCGTCGTGACGACGCGCGGCCCGCTGGCGATCCTCGCCGGCGCCGGCAC
>DASUPH010000274.1:0-2106 GCA_036276275.1 Candidatus Limnocylindrales bacterium | reverse complement strand
CCCCGGGTCAAGCCGCTACGCTCCGCGAGACAGCGTGTGATGGGAGGGGTTGGAGGGTTTGGTCGAGCACACGCGAGCAGTGGTGATCGGTGGTGGCGTCGGCGGGACGTCGATCGCGTACCACCTCGCCGAGCGCGGCTGGACCGACATCGTCCTCGTCGACCGGGCCGAGCTGACGTCGGGCTCGACGTTCCACTCCGCCGGCCTCGTGGGCCAGCTCCGCGGCTCCGTGACCCTGACGAAGATGATGATGTACGGCACCGACCTGTACCGCCGCCTCCGCGAGGAGACCGGGGTCGATCCGTCGTGGCACGAGGTCGGGTCGCTCCGCCTCGCCTCCTCACCGGCCCGCTACGAGGAGCTGCAGCGCCAGGCGGGCTGGGCGAAGACGTTCGGGCTGCCGCTCGAGCTGATCACCGCCCGCGAGGCCCAGCAACGGTTCCCGCTGATGACGACCGACGGCGTCCTCGGTGCCGTCTGGCTGCCCACCGACGGCTGGCTCGATCCCTCCGGCCTCGCGATGGCCCTCGCGGCCGGGGCGCGCAAGCGCGGCGCGACCGTCCGGACCCACAGCCGCGTCGTCGGGATCGGAGTGGAGCGCGGCCGCGTGACCGGTGTCGAGATCGAGACCCGCGACGGCGAGCGCCGGACGATCGCGACCGACGTGGTCGTCAACGCCGGCGGGATGTTCGCGCCGGAGATCGGCCGGCTGGCCGGCGTGACGATCCCGATCATCCCGATGGCCCACCAATACCTGTTCACCGAGGCGATCGAGGGCGTCCATCCGGGACTCCCCCAGCTTCGCGATCCGGACAACCTCGTCTACTTCCGCGAGGAGGTCGGCGGGCTGTGCATGGGGGGCTACGAACGGACCCCGGCGCCGTGGTCGCTCGATGGCATCCCGCCCGACTTCAACGGCAAGCTCCTGGCGCCCGATTGGCCGCGGTTCGAGGAGATCATGGCCGGCGCCGTCCGGCGCGTTCCGGCGATCGCCGACGCCGGCGTGTCGCGGATCATCAACGGCCCCGAGGGCTTCACCCCGGACAACGAGTTCATCCTCGGCGAGAGCGAGATCCGCGGCTTCTTCGTCGCTGCCGGCTTCTCCGCCCACGGCATTGCGGGCGCCGGAGGGATCGGCCGGCAGGTCGCGAGCTGGATCGTCGACGGCGAGCCGGAGCTCGACCTCTGGCACATGGACATCCGCCGGTTCGGCAGCCAGCACTGGCGGTCGCGTGTCTGGACGCTCGCCCGGACGACCGAGGTCTACGCGACCTATTACGACATCCACTACCCGAGCGAGGAGCGCCAGGCCGGACGGCCGCTGCGCGTGTCGCCGACGTATCCGCGGCTGATCGAGCAGGGTGCGGCGTTCGGCGAGAAGTCGGGCTGGGAGCGAGTCAACTGGTTCGAGGCCAACGAGCGGGCCGGTCATGCCGAGCTCCGGCCGCGTGGCTGGGCCGGCCACCACTGGTCGCCCGCGATCGAGGTCGAGGCGCTGGCCGCGCGGCAGCATGTCGCGCTGTTCGACGAGACGTCGTTCGCGAAGATCGAGGTCGGCGGGCCGGGCGCCACCGGGTTCCTCCAGCACCTCTGCGCGAACGACCTCGACGTCCCGGTCGGGCGGATCACGTACACCTCGATGCTGAACAAGCGTGGTGGGATCGAGGCCGACCTGACCGTCACGCGGCTCGAGCCCGACCGCTACCTCCTCGTCACGGGAACCGCGTTCGGTGCCCACGACCTGGCCTGGCTCCGCAAGCACGATCCCGCGGACGGCTCGGTCTGGATCCGCGACGTCACCTCGTCGCTCGCCTGTCTCGGCGTGTGGGGGCCGAATGCCCGGGCACTCCTCGCGGGCCTCACGAACGACGACCTCTCGAACGAGGCCTTCCCGTACCTCACGGCGGCGCCGATCACGATCGGGTCCGTGCCGGTGCAGGCCCTGCGGGTGACGTACGTCGGCGAGCTGGGGTGGGAGCTCTACGCCCCGATGGAATACGGGCTGCGGTTGTGGGACACGATCGTCGCGGCCGGGACGGCCCACGGCCTGACCCCCGGCGGCTACCGGGCCATCGACGCGCTCCGTCTCGAGAAGGGCTATCGCGT
>DASUPH010000273.1:0-2149 GCA_036276275.1 Candidatus Limnocylindrales bacterium | reverse complement strand
CTGCGGACGCGACTTCGGCAGCGTCTGCATCTGGGCCCGGCTCTCGACCTGGAAGACGCCGACCGTGTCGGCCGCCTGGAGCATCTCGAAGACCTCTGCGATGTCCTCCGGCAGGCGGTCGAGATCGACACAGACCGCGGCATCGTGCTCGATCAGCTGGAGCGTCTCGTCGATCGCGGCGAGCATGCCGAGCCCGAGCAGGTCGAGCTTGATCAGCTTGAGGGTCTCGACGTCGCGCTTGTCGAACTGGACGACGACCCGATCCTTCATCGTCGCCCGCTCCAGCGGGGCGATGTCGATGAGTGGCGCGGCGGTCACGAGCATCCCGCCGCTGTGGATCGAGAGGTGGCGCGGAAAGCCGTCGATCCGGGCGCAGAACTCGAGCCAACGCTCCCAGTCGGACAAATCGCGAGTCGATCCTCCGAGCGCCTGCGGCGGAGGCTCCGGCTCAATGCGCGCCACCGACGAGTGGTCGCCTCCCCGGCCCATCGCCGCGGTCCGCGGCGCCGGCGGAATCCTCGGGCCGATGGCGTCGCGGAGCTTCGCCTCGGACCTCGGAGAGCTCGGCGGCGGATCCCAATGAATCGGCCGTCCCAATCGATCCGTCTTCCGCGGCGGCGACTCGACCTGGCCGCTCTCGGGGTCGATCGCCCGACCCTCGACGAGCGAGGGCGCGACGAGCCGCTCGCGATCCGCCGCGTAGCCCGTCCCGCGGCCCTCTCGCAACCAGGCAACGCTCGCCGGCGTGTCGCCGGGCCCGCCCTCGTCGTCGCCGTGACGGCCCGGTCGAATCGCGGTCCGTGGCGCAAGCGCGTCGGGGAGCATGGCCCCGGCGGCCGCGCCGAGCGGGGTCTCGGCGATCCAGCCGAACGGGCGCGGTGCGTCGGGGTCCGCCGGCTTCGGCGGCTGGCGCAATGGCGGCACCTTCCCGACGAGCGGCATCCGCTTGTTGAGCTGACCCATCCCGTCGACGAGCCCGCGTTCCTCGGCCTCCGCGGCGGCCGCCGCCTGGCCGGCTTCGCGCAGCCCATCGCCGGGCTTCCGGAAGAACTCGGCGAAGCCGCCATCGGCCTCGAGATCGCGCCGGACCATCACCGAGTCGTAGGTCTCGAGCGCCTTCGCCACCCGGTCGACGAGCGGACGCGGGAAACCCAGCGCGACCCCCACCTCGCGGACCGCCGAGCGTGCCCGGTATGTCACGAGGTTGCAGACCATCCCCGTGTGCTCCGGCCCGTAGCGGTTGTAGACGTACTGGATGACCTCCTCCCGTCGCGCCGAGGAGAAGTCGATGTCGACGTCCGGGTAGGTCGTCCGGCCCTCGTTGATGAACCGCTCGAAGAGGAGGTTGTGGCCGATCGGCTCGACCCGGCTGATCCCGAGGGTGTAAGCGACGATCGAGCCGGCCGCGCTGCCCCGGCCCTGGGCCGGGATCCCCTGCGTCTTCGCGAACCGCATCAGGTCCCAGCAGATCAGGAAGAACTCGGCGAGCCCGGCCCGCTCGATCACGTCGAGCTCGTGGGCGAGCCGGTTGACGACGGCCGAGGTCAGCGGGTGGTAGCGCTTCTTGGCGCCGTCCCAGCACAGCCCCGAGAGATACGAGAACGGCGTCTCGCCCTTCGGCACCGGGAAGCCCGGGAAGCGGTACTGCTCGAAGCCGAGATCGACGCGGCAGTCTGTCGCCAGCTCGGCGGCGCGGCCGATCCCCGCCGCCCAGGCCCGGGCGACGTCGCGGCCGAGCGACCCGTCGCCGGGCGGCAACGCCAGCATCTCGGCCGCCGACTTCAGGTACGACTCGCCGTCGGGCCGGCGGAGATCGGCCAGCGCGTCGAGCGTCCGGCCGTGGCGGATCCCCGTCAGGACGTCCTGGAACTCGCGGCCCTCCGGTCGGGCGTAATGGACGTCGTTGGTGACGACCATCGGCAATCCCAGCTCGGCGCCGATCGCCACGCCCTCGGTCACGAGCCAGTCGTCGTCGGGCAGGCGGTGATGGGAGAGCTCGAGGTGGAACTCGGTCCCGAACCGTTCGGCGTACGCCCGAGCCGCGGCTCGCGCCCCGTCCCGATCGCCGACCCGCAGCCGACGCGCGATCTCGCTCTCGCGACAGCCCGACAGGGCGACGAGCCCCTCGCGATTGGCGACGAGCAGCTCC
>DASUPH010000272.1:0-2568 GCA_036276275.1 Candidatus Limnocylindrales bacterium | reverse complement strand
AGTGTCGCCCACCACAGCATTCTCGAAGACGCATCGATCGGGACACGCGACGGCGAGACGGAGCCACGAGAGAGCCGGGTCACAGGCTGCGAGCCCGGCGGCAACCGACGACGACGCACCACCCGTGAGCGACCGGCGAACCGGTCCGGGATCCGCCCGTTAGCGCGGCCACGAGTGCGCGAGCCGGACAGGCATCGCGAACGCGGGTGGAACCGCGGGAGGATCAAACCTCTCGTCCTGCACGGACGAGAGGTTTCGTGATTCCGGGAGGCACGACATGGCGAACGAACAACCAGCGGTCGAACAGCCAGAGGCAGAAGCGGCCGAGGACTTCGACGCACCCGAACGGGGCTCGGCCGAGGAGCTCCTGGACGCGGGCGCCCAGAGCGAGCTCGACGCGATGCGCCATTCGACGGCCCACGTCATGGCCGAGGCCGTGCTCGGCCTCTTCCCCGGGACCCAGCTCGGGATCGGCCCGGCGATCGCCGACGGCTTCTACTACGACTTCAGGCTCGACCGTCCGCTCACGCCGGCCGACCTTGCCTCGATCGAGGAGCGGATGGCCGCCTCGGTGGCCGCCGATCAGCCGTTCGTCCGGCGCGAGCTGTCGCCGGACGAAGGGCGGGCGTTCTTCGTCGAACGTGACCAGCCGTTCAAGGTCGAGATCCTCGACGATCTCGCGGCGAAGTCCAAGGCGGACGGGACGCCGATGCCGCCGACGAGCGTGTACGAGCACGGCTCGTTCGTGGACCTGTGCAAGGGACCGCATGTCGCGAGCACGGGCAAGATCGGGCCGTTCAAGCTTCTCGCTGTCGCCGGCGCGTACTGGCGTGGCGACGAGAAGCGGCCGATGCTCCAGCGAATCTACGGCACCGTCTGGCAGAGCCAGGACGACCTCGACGCGTACCTCTGGCGGCGGGCCGAGGCGAAGAAACGCGACCACCGCCGGCTCGGCGTCGCCCTCGACCTGTACTCGTTCCACGACGTGTCGCCCGGGTCGGCGTTCTGGCACCCCAAGGGCCAGATGATCTGGCGGACCCTCGAGGGTGCGATGCGTGAGCTCCAGGCCCGCCGTGGCTACCAGGAGATCAGCACCCCGATCCTCGTCGACAAGAAGCTCTGGCAGCAATCGGGCCACTGGGACCTGTACGACGCGAACATGTTCCGCCTCCAGTCGGAGGACCACGACTTCGCCCTGAAGCCGATGAACTGTCCCGAATCGACATTCATCTACAAGTCGAAGGTCCGCTCGTATCGCGATCTGCCCCTCCGTCTCAACGAGTACGGCCGGCTTCATCGCAACGAACGCTCCGGCACGCTCTCCGGGCTGACGCGAGTCCGCCAGTTCATCCAGGACGACGCCCACGTGTACGTCCGGCCCGACCAGCTGACGGACGAGATCGTGGCCATGCTCGGCGAGGTCCGCGAGGCCTATTCATGGGTGGGTCTCACGCCGCGGTTCGCGTTCGCCACGAAGCCCGACAAGGCGATCGGCGACCCCGCGCTCTGGGACCGCGCGGAGCAACTCATCAAGGAAGCATTCGCCGCGGCGGATATCAGCTATGTCCTGAAGCCGAAGGACGGCACGTTCTACGCCCCGAAGATCGACATCTACATCGACGACGCCCTCGGGCGCGAGTGGCAGATGGCGACGATCCAGGCCGACCTCACGATGCTCCCCGAGCGGTTCGATCTCCACTACATCGACGAGCAGGGCCAGCCGCAGCGCCCGATCGCGATCCACCGGGCGATCTACGGCTCGCTGGAGCGGTTCATCGGGATCCTCGTCGAGCACTTCGCGGGAGCATTCCCCCTCTGGCTCGCGCCGGTCCAGGCCGTCGTGATCCCGATCGCCGATCGTCACATCGAGGCGGCCCAGGAGCTCGCCGGCGTCCTTCGCGCTCGTGGCCTGAGGGTCGACGTCGACGGCTCGGACAACCGGATGCAGAACAAGATCCGGGTCGCCCAGGAGCAGAAGATCCCGGTCATGGTCGTCCTCGGCGACCGCGAGATCGAGGCGCGGACGGCGACGGTCCGGCGGCGCGGCGCGGCGAAGGATGCAGCCCAGGAAACGCTCGGCTGGGACGAGCTGGCGGAGACCCTGGCGACCGAGGCGGCGGAGCGGGGCGTCTGAGCGCAGCGTTCGTGTTTTCTCGCAGACGACAGCCACGGCGGCACAAGGCGGCGATCCAGGCCACACGGAGTGGATTCGCGATCACACGCTCGCGGGGCTGGCGGTATGAGCGCGATGGAAGGGATCGTCAGCCAGACTCCTTGATACGGCGAACGTGGCTGTCGAATGGGGGAGAATCAGCGCGTAAGCGCGTGCGAAGCGCCGGCGTTCACGATGGCCGGATGGACGGAATCCGATTCGGTCGGCAGTTCCGCGCGCTTCGGGTGCGACTCGAGCGGCGCCAGTCGGACGTCTCCCCCGATTCAGGTCTGTCGCGATCCTTGATCGCCTCCATCGACCGCGGCCAGATCGAAGGCGTCACGATCGGGTCACTCGTGCGGGCGGCCCATGCTCTCGGTGCCGACCTCGACGTGCGGTTGCGCTGGCGCGGCGAG
>DASUPH010000271.1:0-6435 GCA_036276275.1 Candidatus Limnocylindrales bacterium | reverse complement strand
GAGCGGCTTCGTGACCGATCGCGTCCACGAGGGGGCAGGAGGTCGCGTCCAATCGGTCCTCGGCCAGGTCGACCCGGCGGACCTCGGCTGGACGCTGCCCCACGAGCACACCGCGATCGCCCTGTGGCACATCGCCAACCGTTGGGACTACTGGGAGCTCCGCCGCGACGAGCCGGTCATCGTCGAGGAGCTGGCCGCCTTCCGGGCGGCGGGCGGCGGCACGCTCGTCGACCTGACCCTCGACGGGGTCGGGCGGGACCCCGAATGGCTGGCGGGGCTGGCTCGCGCGACCGGCCTCCACATCGTCATGGGCAGCGGCTGGTACCGCGGCGCCCACTACCCGGCGGAAACCCTGGTCGACCGCCGCTCGGTCGACTCGCTCGCCGACGAGATCGTCCACGACGCCACCGACGGGGTTGGGCAGACGGGCATCCGGTCGGGGATCATCGGCGAGATCGGCACCGACAAGCCCTGGTTGAGTGCCCAGGAGGAGCGTGTCCATCGAGCCGCCGGCCGGGCCGCCCGGCGAACCGGCCTCGCGATCACGACTCACGCCGTCCAGTCGACCGTCGGGCTCGACCAGCTCACGATCTTCGAGGCCGAGGGCGCCGACCTGTCACGCGTCGTGATCGGCCATGCCGACTCGACCCCGTCACTGGACTACCACCTCGCGATCGTCGAGCGCGGAGCGACCGTCGAATTCGACTTCCTCGGCATGTCGTTCACCCCGCTCGAGCGCCACGGCGAAGGCCGCATCGTCGACAACCTCCGCGAGCTCCTCGCGCGCGGCCACGTCGAGCGAATCCTTCTGTCGCAGGACGTCTGCCACGACAGCCAGCTCCGCCGCTACGGCGGCAACGGCTACACCTACCTGGCCGACACGTTCCTGCCGCGGCTCCGCGCGGCCGGCGTCTCGCAGGACGAGATCCGGACGATCACGGTCGACACCCCGCGGCGGCTCCTGACCGTCGGCTGACGGAGGCCTGGCGGGACCTCGGCTCAGTTCTCGAGCGTCGCCTCGACCGACAGGGCGACGTTGCCCTTGAGCGCTCGCGAGATGGGGCAGCCGTCCTTCGCCTTCTCGGCGGCCTCGCGGAGGCTCGCCTCGGTCGCGCCGGGGACGGTGGCACGGACGGTGATCGCCGCCGCGGTCACGGTCCAGCCGGCCTCGAGCTTGTCAGCGCTGACATCGACCTGGACGGACAGCGCCGTCGGCGGCGTGCCGGCCTTGGCGAGCTCGTTCGAGCAGGCCATCGAGAAGCAGGAGGCATGGGCGGCGGCGAGGAGCTCCTCGGGGCTGGTGACCCCGGCGGGTTCGCCCGTCCGCGACGCCCAGGTGGTCGGCAGGTCGCGGAAGGCACCGGTCGTTGCCGCGGTCACCGTCCCGTTGCCGGACAGGAGGTCGCCACTCCAGGTCGCGGCGGCTCGGCGGGTCGTTGCCATGGGGGTCCTCCGTCGGTGGGCGTCATCGCGCGTCGTGCCCTCCATCGTCCCACAGGTCGGTCGGGCAGTCCGGTGCGGTGCGGGGCGCTCGGGACCGGACTGCTGATGCCCTCCTGCCAATGCCGTAGGACGTGGCCGGTACCAACACCCCACGCTCGCCGGGACACGTGCCCCATATCGGATCGGCGTCCCGACCGCCATCGTCAGGGCATGACCCGAATTTCCTTCGCGCTCAGCCGCCGTCGCCTCACATCCCTCTCGCTGCTCGTCGTCCTGGGCGCGTCGCTGATCGGCCCGGCTTTCGCCTCCGCCGCCACGACCCCGGTCGATGCGGTCACGCTCACGGGCCAGGAGGCCAGGATGGTCAGCCTGCTGAACGCGGATCGGGCGGCCCTCGGGCTTGTCCCGATCCAGGTCGACAGCCGGCTCATGGCGCTCGCCCGGGCTCGCTCGGCCGACATGATCGCGAGGAACTACTTCAGCCACACGCTGCCCGACGGCCGGAACGTCTTCGACTTCCTGACCTCCGGCAAGATCGCCTGGTACGGCGCCGGCGAGATCCTCGCCTGGAACAACTACCCGATGGACGTGACCGCGAGCACGGCCAACCACCAGTGGCTGAACTCGCCCGGGCACAAGGCGATCGTCGTGTCGACGAACTTCAACTACTTCGGTGTTGGGCTCGCCGTCGACGCCGCGACGGGCAAGAAGATGTGGACCGCCGTCTACATCAAGGGCCCGGATCGGACAGGCGCCCGCGTCACCCTCGCCACACCCACGGTCTCGACCGGCACCACGACGACGATCAACAAGGTCACCCTTGCCTGGTCGGGTGCGGACGTTCGGCTCCAGGTCCTGACCGCCGGCCTCCGGTCATACGTCATTCAGCGCAAGTTCGACTCCGGCTCGTGGAACCCCGTCACGGACACGACGGGCGGATCGCTGAGCCTCGCAGCCCTGGTTGGTCACGTCCACCAGTTCCGGATCGCGGCCTACGACCGCGCGGGCAACCTCGGCCCCTGGTCGACGAGAATCGTCGACCTCCGCTGACGCCTGAGCCGCGGGCGGGGTGGTGGCTCCACCGCCCCTCGATCCCTCAACCGATCCGGTCGCGGACCGCCTGAACGAATCCCCGATGGCGGGCCGTGCGCGGCCAGGCGATCTTCGTCACGGCGCCGAAATCACGATGGGCGATGACGGCCGCAGCGAAGGCGTCCACGAAACCCTCGGTCGCGAGCGGGTCGAAACCGTCCTCCCACCAGACCCCGAGGATCCGGAGGGCGCCGGTGCGCCGTTCGATCCGCGGCTCGATCCGCCCGACGAGCCGGTCGCCGTACAGGATCGGCAGGACGTAGTAGCCCCAGCGACGCTTCGCCGCCGGCACATAGACCTCCCAGATGTAGTCGAAGGCGTACAGGCTCCGGAGCAGCTCCCGATCCCAGACGAGCGGATCCAGGGGGGCGAGGAACGCGACGCCGGGTCCGTCGCCGCCGGGCGGGGCCCCCGCCGCGAGCTCCTGCTCGGCCTGGTCGAGTCGTCCGCGGGCATCGGCCGGCACGTACCGCAGACCCCGGACGCCCTCGACCGCGACCGGCACGAGGGTGCCGTCGGCCACGAGTCCCGCCTGGAGCTCGCGCCGCCCCGCGGTCTTGAGGGCCAGCCCGCCATCGTCGCCGATCGCGAGTCGCGGCGACGTGCCGGACCAGAGCTCGGCGCTACCGTTCGAGCCGAACAGGCCGTGGGCCCGGTAGCGTGACAACAGCTTGTGGCGGAACCGCTCGCGGGTGGGGACGACCCGCGCCAGCAGCTCGTCCGGGAAGAGGCGCTCGACGAGGTCGTACTGGCGGCGGTTCCCGTTGCGCCTGGCGAAGCCCAGGACGCCCGCCTCGGCGAGGCCCTCGAGGAGAGCCCGAACCTGGTTCGTCGGCCGCCAGGACCATTCGATCGCGGCCCGCGGCCCGATGTCGATCGACGACATCGGGCCGGTCGCAAGGATCCGTTCCATGAGCTCGGCAACCAGCGGCGCGTGCTCGTCGAACGCGCCCTCGTTGTGCTGGTGACGGGCCCGGTCCCACGCGACGCGGTACCAGGGCAACTCCGCGGTCGGGACGATCGAGAGGCCCTTGTTGTAGATCTCGAACAGGGATCGCTCGTCGTAGAGAAGGCGGTCGGTCATCTCGCGGCGGTAGCCGGCGACGCGGGCCAGCAGCACCAGGTCGTGGTTCCGGCCGGCGATCTCCAGCGGGTCGAACTGGATCGAGCCGAGCCGATCGAATACGGCCATGATGCCGTCGGATCCGGCCGGTAACGATCGCGACGGCGCGAGGAAGTGATGAAGGACGAGGTATCGCCGGGCCACTTCGGGCCGGATCGACAGCGGTTCGGGCACGCGGTCGATGGTAGGAGGGGCCGGCGTCAGGACGCGTCAGGTATCGACGGCGCCCGACACGGACGTGTCCGATGCGGTCGCCATACCGCCACCGAGGACCGCGGCGAGCCGATCGATGAACGGCACCTGGGTGGGCTTGAGCCGGCGCCGGGCCTCGTCGGGCGGGAACCACGCGACCCGGTCGATCTCGGCGAACTCCTGGCTCTGCCCGCTTCTCGGCGGCCACTCCATGACGAAGGTGTTCGAGACGGCCGTCGCCGGATCCAGGTCGCCCTCGATCGCCCACGCGTGAACGACCTTGCCGCCCTTCTGGACGATCGTGCCGAGGGAGACGGGATCGAGGCCCGCGGTGCTCGACGCCGGATGGCCGGTCTCTTCCTCGAACTCGCGCCTGGCGACGTCGAGGAGGTCGTCGGCCGGGTCGGCCGGCTCGCCTTTCGGGATCGTCCAGTGGCCCTCGTCGCGCCTCGTGAAGAAGGGCCCACCCGGGTGGCCGAGGAGGACCTCGAACGCGCCGCCGATCGCGTTCGGGCGGCGGAACAGGACGATCCCGGCGCTCCGTCGCGTGGCCATCGCGTCATCGTACGGGCAGGCGACGGGCTGCGATGCGCCTGCAACTCCGCTGCCGAACCGGCCGGTCGGCCCGTCACGACCCGACCCCCATGGTGGGATCGAGCATCAACCGGAAGGAGATTGCAATGCCCGATCTGTCCCTGCCGGAGATCCACCTGCCGGACGTCAAACTGCCGGAGGGTCTTCGCGACATGAACCGCCACGACATCCAGAACGCGATCGGCGACGCCCGCTCGAGGATGCAGCGCATCGAGATGCCGGACATCGATCTCTCGAAGGTCGAGCTGCCGAAGGCGCTCGAAGGCCGGCTTCCGAAGTCGGTCGAGGACCGCCTGCCGATGAAGCGCCGCTCGAACCCGCTCCTGCCGCTGGCGGCCCTCGTCGCGATCGGCTCGATGATCGCCGCCGCGTGGTGGCTGATCACGTCACCGACCGCGACGACGCGGGTCCGGCAGGCGGTCGACCGGCTCCGCTACAAGGTGACCGGTCAGGAGACGGACGTCGTCCTGTTCGACGACGACGGCAACCTGACCAGCCTCCTGCCGGATGCGGACCAGGCCCGACCCTCGGTCGAGGGCGAGACCTGGCCCGACACGCTCGCGGACCTGGGCGAGCCCGTCAAGGCCGGCAACGGCTCCACGACGGAGCACGCCGCCTCGGTCTGAATTCCCCACTGCTGCACAGCGGCGACCCCATCCCCGGGTCGCCGCTTCTTCATGTCCGCCCGTCGATCGCGGAGAGGATGGACTTCTCGAGCTCGAGGATCCGCTGCTCCAGCGTCGCGACCGACTTGAGGATCTCGGTGTTGCCGGAGAGCAGGCGCTTGTTCTGCTCCTCCTCGATGTCCGCCTCGTCCGCCGCGTGCTCGAGGGTCATCCGGTCGCGGATGGAGGCACGGTTGCCGGCGAGGAGGATGAGCGGCGCCGCATAGGCGGCCTGGGTGCTGAAGGCGAGATTGAGGAGGATGAACGGGTACGGATCGAACGGTTTCGTCAGCAGGAAGATGTTGCCGGCGATCCAGATGAGGACGATCACGGTCTGGATGACGATGAACGCCCAGCTACCCATGAAGCCCGTCACCCGGTCGGCGATCCGGGCACCACGGGGTGCCTCGTCGATCAACGACCGGTTGATCGGATGGCGATACGTCGCGCGTCTCGTGGACTTCGGCACGATGGCTCCTCGGCTGGCTTGGTTCTGACATGACAGCATTCCCGATCCCGGCTGCTATTGTCGGCCGATGTCGATCGAGGTCCGCACGATCCGCGACGATGAGCTCGTCGCCTGGCTCGACGCGATGAGCACCGGCTTCCTGGATCGCCCGGACATCGCGAAGATCGTCGAGGAGGTCCGTCCTCACTGGGACGTCGCCCGCGTGTGGGGTGCGTTCGAGAACGATCGGATCGTCGGCACACTCCGGAGCTGGGGCGGCGAGCTGACCGTGCCAGGCTGCGGCAGGCTGGCGTCGTCGTCGGTGACCGGCGTCGGCGTCCTGCCGACCCATCGCCGGCGAGGGATCCTCGGCCGGCTGGCGGCCGCCGAGCACGATGCCGCCCGGGCACGGGGCGAGGTGGTCGCCATGCTCTACGCCTCGGAGTACCCGATCTATGCGCGGTTCGGGTACGGACCTGCCACGACGGCGACGACGTGGACGCTCGACGCAAAGGCGACCGGCTTCGGCACGAGCGTGGCCGCTGGATCGATCGAGCTGGTCCCGACGGACGAGACCGGCGAGGCGATGGCGCGAGACGTCTTCGAGGCGTGGCGGGTTCGCCAGCCCGGCGAGATCTGGCGTCGGCCGATCACGTGGCTGGCCGACTTCGGCCGAGGCGGGACCGGCTGGGGGCCGCCGTGGAAGGGCTTCGTCGTCGTCCATCGCGACGCCCGCGGGACGGTCGACGGCTACGCCCGCTACCACGTCGAGGAGAAGTGGGAGCAGCGAATGCCACGGAGCGCGCTGCTCGTCGACGATCTCCACGCCCTGACGGACGAGGCGTACGCGGGGCTGTGGCAGTTCCTGGTTTCGATGG
>DASUPH010000270.1:0-4145 GCA_036276275.1 Candidatus Limnocylindrales bacterium | reverse complement strand
GGCCCGACCGAACACGGTCCGCCGGATCCCATCGGAGGAGACGATCCGGGGCTGGATCGCGCAGGCCGACAAGATGGCCAAGGTCGTCAGCCACTGACCGACGAAGACCGGGGGCGGGCGACCGCCCCCGGATCGTCGCCGGCCGAGCCACCAGGGAGGGTGTCGTGTTCGGTGAGTTCCGGGGCTTCCTGCTCAAGACGAACGCCCTCGCTCTCGCGATCGGCGTCATCATCGGCGGCGCGCTCGGGACGGTCGTGACCTCGCTCGTCGACGACATCATCATGCCGCCGATCGGGCTGCTCCTCGGCGGGGTCGATCTCAGCGATCAGAAAGTGATCCTGAAGAATGCAGTGGGCGGCGACCCTGCGACCGAGGTCGCGATCCGCTGGGGCACGTTCCTCAACGCGATCATTGCCTTCGTGATCATCGCCCTCGTCGTCTGGCAGGTCAGCAAGGTGTTCATCCGCGAGGCGCCACCCGAGGAGGTCAAGACCTGCCCGTTCTGCAAGGAGCCCAACGCGGCGGAAGCCTCGAAGTGCCGGGCCTGCGCGAGCGCGATCTGACGCGTCAGCCCGACTCAGTCCTCGGCGGCGCGCGGGTAGGAGCCGAGGATCCGGACCATCTCGGTCTCCGCGCGGAGCTCGTCGAGGGCGGCGGCACACTCCGGCTCGGCGGCGTCCGCGTCGACGTCGACCCAGAAGACGTACTCCCAGCGGGCCCGCCTGGCCGGGCGTGACTCGAGGCGCGAGAGGTTGACCCCGCGCGCGGCGAATGCCCCGAGACAGCGATGGAGGGAGCCGGGCACATTCCGGACCGCGAACACGAGGGTCGTCCGGCGTGGACCGTTGACGGGCTCGCCGGGCGGGCTGGTGTCCGCGGGACCGGAGCGGGCCAGGATCGCGAACCGCGTCCGGTTCTCGTCGCCGGACTGGATGTCGTTGGCGAGGATCTCGAGGCCGTACAAGCCCGCGACCCGCGGCGACGCGATCGCGGCCGCGCGTCGCTCGTGGCGCTCGGCGATCATCCGCGCGGCGCCGGCCGTGTTGTAGGTCGTCAGCACCTGCCAGTCGCGGGACCGGAGGAACTCGTCCGCCTGGGCCAGGGCCTGGGCGTGGCTGTAGACGCGATCGATCCACTCGATCGCCTGGCCGGGCAGGGCGAGCAGAGCCAGCCGGACCGGCACGCTGACCTCGCCCACGATCCGGACGCCTGCCTCGTAGAACTCGGCCAGCAGGTCATAGGTCTCGCGGATGCTGCCGCCAAGCGAGCTCTCGATCGCGATGACGCCGCGATCCGCGGTGCCGTCAGCCACCGCCTCGAAGACCGCCCGCCACGTCGGCACGGCCGACCGCTCCGGGGCACCGGCCTGATCGCCGAAGAACCCGAGCACCGCCTCTTCGGAGAAGGCGCCGGGCTCGCCCTGATAGACCACGCTTCTGGCAGTCACGGTCGGAGTGTCGCCGATCCCGCCGCTGCCCATTCGGTCGGCGGGCTTCCGAAACGGCATCTGAGCGACGCCCCCTCCGACGGTTCGGTCGCCGGGGGACCGTGCCGCTGTTCCGTGGACCGTTCGCCCACCCGGTGGCTGAACCGGAGGAGGAGGCGCCGTTCCTTCGCCCGTTCGCCCACCCGGTGGCTGAACGAGCCGCGGCGCCGCGGCCGCCTAGTGGTTGAACCAGTCCGTCGTGTCGATCTTGCCGGCTTCCTCGTCGAGCTCGGCCCGCTGGGCCTTGGCGGCGGGCTCACTGACGCGGGCCCGCTTGCGGTTGCCGGCCGTCTCCGTCGCGCCGGCCCAGTGCTCCTCCGCGAGGAGCTCGTTGATCGCATGGATATAGGCCTCGATCGAGGCGGCGATGATGTTCGTCGAGACGACCTCGCCGGAGTAGCTGCCGCTGCCGCGGGGGCCCGATGCGTCGGACGGTGGCGCGACCACGACGGTCACCCGGCCCTCGGCATCCGGGCCCTCGGCCTCGGCGTGGACGTCGTAGGAGACGAGCCTCGGATGGCCGGTCAGGACGCCGGCGATTGCCTTGTCGACCGCCCGGAAGAGCGCGTCGACCGCGCCGTTCCCCTCGGCCGAGGCCTCCCACTGGTGGTCGCCCGAGGCAATCACGACGGCGCCCCGACTGTTGGCGTTCGAACCCGAGTTCACCGTCCAGCGTGCGAGGTGGAGCGTCGCCGCCTCGTCGGCGGTCGGCGTCTTCGATGTTGCGTCGGCGGTCATGGCTACCTCCCGGTCTGAGACGTCGCCGGCGAAGCCGGGGCCACCGACGTCGTCGTGAAGTGTCGCTCGTCGCGGCGCCGGAGCTCGGCACCGGATTTCCAGATCGCGAACTCGAACGAGTCGGCGAGCGCCGCCGCCGAGGCCGCGATGATGTTCGTGTCGCTGCCCATCGTCGACCATTCGCGCGACCCGTCGGACGAGTCGATGATGACCCGGGTCCGGGCTGCCGTCGCCGAATCGCCGTCGAGGATCCGGACCTTGTAGTCGTACAGGTGGACATCGTCGAGTTGCGGGTAGAACGCGCGCAGCGCCTTCCGCAGGGCGGCGTCGAGGGCATTGACCGGGCCGTTGCCGTCGGCGGCCGTGTGGAGCACCTCGCCGGCCACTTCGACCTTGACGGTCGCCTCCGCCAGCAGCTCGCGCCCCGAGCGCTGTTCCACGAGGCAGGTGTAATCGACGATCCGGAACGGCGCGACGTAGCCCGCCTGGTGACGCCGGATCAGGAGCTCGAACGACGCCTCGGCGCCTTCGAAGGCGAGGCCCTCCGACTCGAGCTTCTTGATCAGCTCCGAGAGCACCTTCGGGTCGATGACGCCGTCGAGCTGATGGCCGAGCTGCTCCGCTCGGATCCGCGTGTTGGCCTTGCCCCCGAGCTCGCTGACGACGAGCCGGCCGGCATTGCCGACGATCGTCGGATCGACGTGCTGGTAACTCCGCTCGACCTTCGCCACGGCCGCTCCGTGAACGCCGCCCTTGTGGGCGAACGCGGATCGCCCGACGTACGGCTGCCAGTCGTTGGGGTTCACGTTGGCGATCTCGGCGACCGCCCGGCTCAGCTCGGTCAGGCCGTCGAGGGAGCCGCCGCCTGCCGGGACGAGCACGTGCGGGGTCTTGAGCGCCAGGTTGGCCAGGATCGAGACCATGTTCGCGTTGCCGCAGCGCTCGCCGTAGCCGTTGATCGTCGCCTGGACGTGGCGGATCCCGGCCGCGACCGCGGCCAGCGAGTTGGCGACCGCCAGCTCGGCGTCGTTGTGGGTGTGGATCCCCCAGGTGACGGCCGGCGCGTCCTTGTCCCCGTCGAGCGTGCCCTGGACATCGCCCACGATCGCGAGGAGCTCGTCGGTCAGCGTCCCGCCGTTCGTGTCGCACAGGACGAGGGTGCGCGCGCCGGCCTGCCGCGCGGCCCGGAGCGTCGAGAGGGCGTACTCCCGCTCGGCCTTGTAGCCGTCGAAGAAGTGCTCGGCGTCGTAGACGAGCTCCCGGCCGCGATCGACGACGAAGCGGACCGATTCGGCGACCATGTCGAGGTTTTCGTCGGGCGTCGCCCCCAGGACCTCGGTCACATGGAGCAGCCAGCTCTTGCCGAAGATCGTGACGACCGGCGTCTCGGCCGCGACGAGCTCGCGCAGGTTCGGGTCGTCCTCGGCCCGGTTCGCGCGGTGGCGGGTCGACCCGAAGGCGGCGAGCTTCGCCGTCTGCCAGGTCATCCCCCGGGCCGCCTTGAAGAACTCGATGTCCTTGGGGTTCGAGCCGGGCCAGCCACCCTCGATGTAGGGCATCCCGTACTCGTCGAGCATGCGGGCGATCCGCAGCTTGTCGGCGAGCGAGAGTATGAGGCCCTCGCCCTGCGCCCCGTCGCGGAGCGTCGTGTCGTACAGCACGACGGGGCGGTCGAGCGGCGATCCGGGCACTGGGGCGAGGTCGCTGTCGGTCACGAGGATGCGCTCACCGGCGCGAACGCCGACGCCGTCCTGTCGATCTCGATCCGGTCCACTACGGCCTGGGCCATCGCCGCCCCTCCAACGACCGTCAGGTCGTCCCCGGCGTCGCGCCCGGCACCCGGCGGCGGGATGAGATCGGGTGTTCGGAAGCGGTCGTCGAGCGCGTCGGCCACCGCTGCTTCGATCACTTCGGCCGCGTC
>DASUPH010000269.1:0-6482 GCA_036276275.1 Candidatus Limnocylindrales bacterium | reverse complement strand
GCCGAGACGCCGGCTGAGCTGCCCGCCCGCGTACCCGCCGACATTCCCGTCGCGACCGCCGCCGAGCCGCCGTCCGAGCCCGAACGCCCACTGGAGCCCGAGCTGCCGCGGACCGTCGGCCGGTTCATCGCCGACGCCTTGCGGGCGGCCGGCGTCCGGTTCGCGTTCACCGTCCCCGGGGAGAGCTTCCTCGGCCTGCTCGAGGGGCTCCAGGCCGCCGGGATCCGCGTCGTCGCCACGCGCCACGAGGGCGGTGCTGCGTTCATGGCCGAGGCCCACGGCCAGCTGACCGGCCGGCCCGCCGCCGCGATCGGCACGCGCGCCGTCGGCGCCGCCAATCTCGCGATCGGGATCCACACCGCGCGCCAGGACTCGGCGCCGATGTTCGCGCTCGTCGGCCAGGTCGAGCGCGCGTTCATCGGGCGCGAGGCGTTCCAGGAGAGCGACCTGGCGGCGACGATCGGTGGACTGGCCAGCCACGCCGTCGAGATCCGCGAGCTCGGCGACGTCCCGGCGGCCCTCGGCGACGCCGTCAGGGCCGCCGTCTCCGGGCGGGCGGGACCGGCGCTGATCGCGATCCCCGAGGACCTCCTCGACCAGGAGCTCCCGGCGGGAACGCCGATCGACACCTCGCGACCGGCGCCCTCGCGGCCCGAGGCGGACGACGTCCGGACCGTGCTGCAATTCCTCGCCACGGCGGAGCGCCCGGTCATCCTGGCCGGCGGCGGCGTCCTTCGGGCGCGGACGTCGAGTGACCTGACGAAGCTCGCCGAGTTGCTCCGCGTGCCCGTCATTGCCGGCTGGCGACGTGGCGACGTCATCTCCAACGACCATCCCTTCTACCTCGGGATGGCCGGGTATGGCAGCCCGGCGACGGTTCGCGAGCGACTCGAACGGGCCGACGCCCTTCTCGTGGTCGGCTGCCGCCTCTCGGAGATCACCTCGTTCGGCTACCGGGTCCCGACCCCGGGCCAGAGCTGGATCCACGTCGATGTCGAGCCCCTGGTCGCCCGCTCCGGGTTGACCACGCCCCGCCTCGCGATCCGCTCGGACGCGCGCTCCTTCCTGCGGGCCGCCGTGACGCGTCTCCAGGAGGGTGTCCTCGACGCCGCCTCGGCCGACCTTCGGCAGGCCGCGAACGAGGCCGACCGATCGGCCTGGGACGCGGCGACGACGGTCGACGAGACGCCGTGGGAAGGGCCCGGCGTCCACCCGGCGCAGGCGATCTCCGCCCTGCGTCGCGTCCTGCCCGACGACGCCATCGTCGCGACCGACGCCGGGAACTTCGGGCTCTGGGTCGCCCGCTACTTCCGCTTCGGACGTCCGGGGACGTTCCTCGGGCCGACGTCCGGGGCGATGGGCTACGGCTTGCCGGCGGCGATTGCCGCCGCCCTCGTCCATCGCGATCGGGCGGTCGTCGCCATCTCCGGCGACGGTGGCTTCGCGATGACGATGGCGGAGCTGGAGACGGCGATCCGCGAGAAGGCCCGGGTCATCGCGATCGTCTTCGACAACGAGCGCTACGGGACGATCCGGATGCACCAGGACCGTCGGGGCGGTGGTGAGGCCGGCGCGATCGCGACCGACCTTGGACCCATCGACTTCGCCGCGATCGCCCGGGCCTGCGGGGCGCGCGGGGTCCGGGTCGAGACCAACGCCGCCTTCGAGCAGGCCGTCCGCCAAGCGCTCGCGAACGACCGGGCCACCGTGATCCAGGTCGCGCTCGATCGGGGTTGGGTCTCGCCCGACGCCCCGCCGCCGGCCTGACCGCACCACACGAGCGCCGGATGGCCCGCCTCACGTACCACTTGACGCCCCTCGAGTGGTGGTCGGCGGCTTCGACCGACGAGCCGCTGGGTGCGCCGTCGCTCGCCGACGAAGGGTTCATCCACTGCACGGACGGTGCGGCGGCGATGGTCGACACGGCCAACCGCCACTACCGCGCCGATCCACGCGCGTTCGTCGTCCTGACCGTCGACCTGGAGCTGGTCGGGAGCCCGTGGCGCATCGAGGATCCGGCCGGGATCTACCCTCACGTCCACGGCCCGATCGAGCGGGCCGCGATCGTCGCCGTCGTTCCGGCTCCACGTGCCGACGACGGCCGGTTCCTGCCCTTCGACGAGCGCACGTAGCGCGGCGACCGCCGCAGCCCATCCCGGCCGCCGATCGCGATCCCGGTGGAAGTTCGCGCCCGCGCGACGCTTTCGGCCCGATCGCCTTTGCTAGACTGCGCCGGCGCGATTTCCACCGCACCGTCGGAGCTCCGAGCATGCCGACCCCTGCGTCCGTCTCGTCGCACGATCCGTACCTCGCCACGCTGGGCGCAGCCTCGATCGATGCCGATCTGGGCGGCAAGGGCGCGTCCCTCGATCGCCTCGCCCGGCTGGGTCATCCGATCCCGCCGGGCTTCTGCCTGACCGCGGCCGCGTTCCGGGCGTATCTCGCCGCCGCCGCCGAGCCGGATGCGCTCGCCACAGCGATCGCCGCCCTCCCGGATGAGGCCGCCCGTTGCGAGATCGTCGCCGCCCTCGACGCGACGGCGATGCCCCCGGCCGTCGGCGAGTCGATCCGCGCCGGACTGGCGGCCCTCTGCACGGAGCTGCGCGGCATCTCCTCCGACCCGGCAGACCCGAGCGGCGATCGGCCGACCTTTGCCGTGCGGTCGTCGGCGCTTGATGAGGACGGTGTCGATGCCTCCTTCGCCGGCCTTCACGAGACGGAGCTGGGCCGGACCGCCGACGAGGTGGAGGACGCCGTCCGGCGCTGCTGGCGATCGCTCTGGAGCACGGCCGCGGTCGGCTACCGGGCGCGCCGCGGCCTGCCGTTCGACGGCATCGCGATGGCGGTCGTCGTCCAGGCGCTCGTTCCGGCCGAGGCGTCGGTCGTCGTCTTCACCAGGCATCCGGTCAGCGGCCGGGACGACGTCCTGATCAACGCGATCCGGGGCCTCGGCGAGCCGCTCGTGTCGGGCACGGCAACGCCGGAGACGATCGTCGTCGAGCGATCCGGCCGGACGATCATCGAACGGATCCCGGGCGATCACGGCCGCCGTCTCTTCGCCCATGCCGGCATTCCCGTCGAGATGGCGGATCCATCCACCGACCCGGTCCTGACGGACGGGGCCGCGTGCGACCTGGCCGGGATCGCGCTCGACATCGAGGCCGGCCTCGGCCGGCCCGTCGACATCGAGGCCGTCCGGTACCGCGATCGCTGGCTTCTCCTCCAGGCTCGTCCGATCACGACCGGCCGGTGACCGGACAGCCGCCGATGACCTCTGCCGTCCCCGATGCGTTCCCGATCGCCTGGCGCGAGCCGGCCGATCCCGATCTCACCTGGGAGTGGGACGACATGCACACGCCGCGGGCGCTGACGCCGCTCGGCGAGGACTACATCGACCTGCTGACCAAGGGCTTCGCCTACCGCTACGCGCAGCTCGACGTCCCGATCGCGATCCTGGTGCGCGTCTGGAACGGATACGCCTACTTCGCGTTCCATATCGACGCTCCCGAAGCCGAGCGCGATGCCGTGCTGGCGCGCTACACCGACGCACGGCGAACCCGGATCCCGCTCACGGCGGCCTACTGGCGGGACGAGGCCGTCCCGGAGTTGAAGGCGATGTACCGCGAGATCGACGAGATCGCCGTCGACGGGCTTCCCGCCGATCGCCTGGCGGTCGCGTGGGAGCGGGCCTGGACCCACGGCGAGCGTGCCTGGGCCATCCACTTCTACGTCATCACCGGCCCGTACCAGGTGCTCGATGACCTTGCCGACCAGTACGAGGCCGTCGTCGGGAAGGGCACCGCCGGCGAGGCGCTCCGCCTGATCGCAGGTCTCGGCGACGACCTGCGGCTCGCCGAGGAGGGCCTCGAGCGCCTGACCTCCGCGGCGGCCGAGTCGCCCGTCGTCGCGGACCGGCTGCGGACCGGCGAACCGGCCACGAAGGCCGAAATCGAAGGTCTGGCGGGTTCGGCCGCATTCGTCGCCGAGCTGGAGGGTTTCCTGACGGTCCACGGCCATCTCGGCCAGATCGGCGAGGATCTCGGCGAGGCCTCGTGGGCCGAGGACGCCGGACCGCTTCTCGCCGACATCGGCAAGCGGCTCGAGCGTCCCCCGGCGCCGGCCGCCGAGCGCTGGGCCGCCCGGGCGGCCGAAGCGGAGGCGATCGCCGGCCGGGTCCGCCGGCTCCTGGCGGATCGATCGGCTGACCTGGCGGCGTTCGAGACGGTCCTCGCGGCGGCCCGCGCAATCGGGCCGCTGACCGAGGGCCACAACTACTGGATCGACCGGATGTGCGCCGATCGCCTCCGCCGCTTCGCGTTCCGGGTGGGTCGCCGGCTCGAGCATGACGGTCTGGTCGACATGGCCGACGACATCACCTTCCTGAGCCGCGCGGAGGTCCCGGCCGTCCTTCTCGGATCGCTGGACGCCCGACCGCTCGTGGCCGACCGGCGCCGCGAGCATGCTCGCCGCCAGGCACTCCAGCCGCCTCGGGTCGTCGGTAAGCCGAAGGAGCCGTCGACCGAGGTGGACCGGTTCGAAGGCGCGCGCTTCGAGCCCGATCGGGACGGCACGCTGCGCGGGACGGGCGCCTCCGCCGGCATCGCCCGCGGCCGGGCCCGTGTCGTCCTCGGCCCGGCGGACTTCGGGCGCGTCGAGCGCGGCGACATCATCGTCGCGGCGGCCTCGAACCCGGGCTGGGTGCCGCTCTATTCGCTGGCGGCCGGTTTCGTCACCGACACGGGCGGCGTCCTCTCGCACGCCGCGGTCGTCGCCCGGGAGTTCGGCCTGCCGGCGGTCGTCGGGATGGGGGACGCCACGACGCGGATCCCGGATGGCCGGATGATCGAGATCGACGGCGCCGCCGGTCGCGTCCGCTTCGTGTGATCGGCCCGATCCCGCCGCCCGCGGTCCGCGCGCCGCTCCTGACCGCGACGATGCTCGGGATTGCCAGCGGCGCGATCCTCGTCCCGCTCAACTCGACGATGCTCGCCGTGGCCCTGCCGAGCGTGATGACGACGTTTGCGGTCGAGCCGAGTGACGTGGCGTCGCTCGTCACGCTGTACCTCGGCGCGGTCACCGTGGCCCTCCCGGCGAGTGGCAGCATCGGCGATCGGTTCGGGCATCGGCGGGCGTTCCTCGTGGGTGTCGTCGCGTTCGCCGTCGCGTCCCTCGTCGCGGCACTCGCACCGTCGTTCGGCGTGCTGGCCGTGTCGCGCGTCTTCCAGGCGGCCAGCGGCGCGCTCGTGTCGACCAGCTCCGTCGCGCTCATCCGGGCAACGGCGCCGCCCGATCGACGCGGCGCCGCGTTCGGCCTGTTCGATATGCTCGTCTCCACGAGCGCGGCGATCGGCCCACTGATCGGCGGCCTGCTCGTCGGCGCATTCGACTGGCGGGCGATGTTCCTCGTCGCGGTGCCGATCTCCCTGTTGGCGGCGCTCGCTGTGGGCCTCCGGCCTGCCGCACGTCCCGGTGGGAGCGCCGATCCGACGGGGCGCCCGGGTCCGACCGACCCGGTCCCATCCGCGCCGCGCGCGATCGACGCGAAGGGCCTCGTGGTCCTGGCCGGGTTGCTGGTCGCGCTCCTCGTGGCCCTGCGCGGCGGCTCGACGGCGTTCCCGGCGGCGCTGGCGGTGGCGATCCTCCTGCCGCTCTTCGTCTGGCAGGAGCTCCGGAGCGAGCAGCCCGCGGTCGACCCGCGGCTGTTCGCGATGCGGCCGTTCGCGGCGGCCGTGGTCGGCGTCCTCGGTGCGACGATCGTCCTCCATGCGACACTCGTCATCGTGCCTCTTCTCGTCCAGGGTCTCGAACATGGCGCTCCCGAGACAAGCGGGCTCGTCCTGCTCGGGATCTCGGCCCTCGGTGCGGTCGCGGCGCCGATCGGCGGGCGGCTCTCGGACCGCGTCGGGCGGCGATTGCCGGTGATCCTCGGAACGCTCGCGATGACGGCGGGCCTGGGCCTCCTGTGGATGGTGGCCGGCAGCACGACGACCCTCGTCCTGGGCGTCCTCCTGTCCGTCGTCGGGTTCGGGATGGGCCTGGCCGGATCGCCACGCCAGCTGGCGGCGCTCGAGACGGTGTCGGCGGATCGGGTCGGCATGGCGGCCGGGACGTACTACACCGGCCGTTATCTCGGTGGCGTGCTCGGGGCGAGCCTCGCCGGCCTCGTCCTCGGTCGGGCGGTGACGTCGCAGGGTGTCACCCTGGGGTTCGGCGTCCTCACGGTCGTGGGCGTTGCGCTCGTCATCACCTCGTTCGGACTGGTGGGACGCCGATCGGCAGTGAGCCCGATGGGGGCCTGATGGCAGAACCGAAGGCCGCCGACGACAGCTCCCTGAAGCGCCTGGGCGGCGGTCGCTGGCAGACACGCGACGAGCGCTTCACGATCGAGCCGCAGTCCGGCACGTGGGTCGTCGTCGACGCGGAGCAGACCGACGATCTGGGTCTGCCGCTCGTTCGCGGTCCGTTCCGGAGCCTCACGGCCG
>DASUPH010000268.1:0-2617 GCA_036276275.1 Candidatus Limnocylindrales bacterium | reverse complement strand
GAGCCGAGCGCAAGCCCGAGCCCGAGCCCGACGCCCTCACCGACCCCGGCGCCGACACCCACCCCAACCCCGACACCAGCACCCACGCCGACCCCGACGCCGACTCCGATCAAGGTGGGCGACTACGTCTGCATGAACGTCGGACTAGCCAAGGAGAAGATCGTCGACGACGGGTTCAGCGTCGGCCCGGTCCTGCCGACCGATGACGACGCTTGGTTCGTCAACGCGCAGGCGCCCAAGGCGAACACCAACCAGCAACCGGGAACGTCGATCACGATCACGACAGTCGAGACGAAACCGGCGGCCTGTCCCTGATCCTCAGCCGGACGACGCGTCCACCTCGACCCACAGGCGGTGGCCGGCCGATGGCCGCGGCAGGACGTCGATGAGGTTCAGCGGCGGCTGCGGTGCAGTCTCCGGTTCGCCATCCGGCAGCCAGTCCGGCGGCCGCTCGGGCGCCGCGACGGCGCCGTCCTCCCAGCAGGCCCGGACCTCGTCGCCGTGGAGCGGGAGTCGCTGCTTGTCGAGCCCGCAGTACCCGAGCCGGGACGCGACCGAACCGCGGAAATGGGTGCACGTCCCGCAGCTCGTCGACGAGCGATGGCAGACCCAACAGCGTGACGCCTCGGGTTGAGGAGTCCCACAGTGCGGGCAGCGCCACGACGGCATGACGTGATGGTAGCTGCGACGAGCGCGCCTGTCGACGCCGGACCGCGGCGCTATTTCGACAGCGTGATTACGGTCCTGGCGTTGACGTTGCCGATCGTGCCTGCCTGGACGATCGCCGTCACCGAGCACTGACCGACATCGGCTCCCTTGGGGATCGTCGTGGTGAACGTCGCCGTCCCGCGGCTCGACGTCGTGAGCTGGCTCGACGTGATCGCGGGGACGCCTGGAACGGCCACGGTGAACGTGACCTTGGCGTTGCCGAGGGCTCGTCCATCGGGATCGGTCACGGTGGCGGTGAGGGTCACCGGTTCGGGCAGCTGGTTGACCTTGATCCGATAGAACGATGCCGCGACCTTGGCCGAAAGGGCGCCCGTGCCCCGCCGGACCGACAGCCCCAGCTTGTTCTCGTTGCCGGCGGGATCGACGGCGAGGACCTCGATCTTGTTGATCCCGCTCCCGATCGGCAGGACCAGGTTGAAGGCGCCCTTCTCGTCGGCTGCTCCAGCCACCGTGGCGTTCGTCGTCAGGTTCCGGGCGCTCATCGAGCTTCGTGGCTGGGTCTGGCCGACGAGCTGGACGGTCCGGGAGTTGACCGTCGACCCGGTCCGGGGCGCGGTGATGACGAGCCGTGGCTTCGTCACGTCGAGGACGTACGTCACCACGCCCGACGGGTCGGATTCGAGCCCCGTCGAGCCCACGATCGTCGCGGTGAACGCGTTGTTTCCCGGACTCAGCTCGACGCCGGGAACGAGGAAGCCCCGGGAGGTCCCGACCGCGACCTCGGTCACGATCCCGGGCGTCCCGTCGCCGATCGCGACATAGATCCGGATCCGTGTCCCTGTCGCCCCGACGATCGCCTCCGGAACACGCCCGACGAGATCGACCATCGGCTGGTTCGTGTACGGCTCGTCGGGCGTGTCGAGGACGGGCGCGTCGGCCACGATCACCGGCGCAGGGCTCGGGCTGGGGGCGGTCGTCAGATCCGTGACGAAGCCGCTGATCGACGAGCCGATCGTCGCGGCGACCCGGCCGAGGCCGCCGGTCGCGAGGAGAAGGACACCGACACCGAGGCCCACGACGAGGACCGCGAACAGAAGTCGGAACGGCAGAGCGATGCCCGGCCCGCGATCCACCCGGCGGTGCTGGGCCAACCGACCGGGGGTCGGGGGCCGCGGCCGGGCCTTGATCGGCGCTGGCCGCCCGGTCGAGGGCGGCCGCGGTCGGACCTGGGGTGGTCGCCCGCGCCGTGTCGTCATCCGCGCCGATTGTCGCACGCGTGACCGGCGACCCGTGCTCCGGCGTGTCCTGTGTGACCGAGCGTTGTAGTCTTGGCCGGTCGTCGCGCGTGCCCTGGTCGCGCGCTGCCCACGAGGGATGGATGCAGGCACGAGATCCGAAAGGCGATCGCCCGTCCGGTCCGACCGGCCGGCCGCCCTTCGGCGTTGGGCCGGTCGCCCGCGTCGGTCGGCCTCGCCCTGCCCGCGACGCCGCCCCTCAAGGGTCCTCGCAACCGCCGCAGCCCATGGCCGGCCCGACAGCCACGGTCCGGACGCCGATGCTGCCGCGTCCCGGCCATGCGATCCGACCCGTCGCCCCGTCGCGATCGGGAATGCCGACGATGCCGCCCGCGCGCGGTGGGTTCGGGCTTCCGAATCTCCGGCGGAACGTCTGTCCGCACTTCTACATGACCGGCACGCGCGGCGCGATCCCGATCCAGGCGCCTCACCTCCTGAAGGGCCTGATCCGCCAGGACTCGAACGTTTCGCGCTGCCAGCTCCGCGGCGGTGTCCACATGGAGCAGGGCTACGTCAACGACGTCTGCCTGACCCCGCGTTTCAACCAGTGCGTCTTCTACGAGGACGACCTGAGCCGCGAGTGAGCGCTGCCTCGCGCCCAGGTCCGCCGGACGATCCGTCCGTGGCCGCCGCGTACCACGAAGCACTGGACG
>DASUPH010000267.1:0-4704 GCA_036276275.1 Candidatus Limnocylindrales bacterium | reverse complement strand
GACCCGGTATGTCACCGGCGGGACGTACTCCGGGAGGGCGATTCACGCCTGACCCGGCGTCCTCGGATCCAGGGGCGGCTCGCTGGTGGCACAACCGGCGAGCCGCTCCGTTTCGCGCCGAGTTCCCGGCTCGATTCCGGTTCCGCAGCCACGTGGCCCGTGCGGAGGTGACCTTCGACTCTGTTGACCGGTCGGCGACGGACCGATCCTCTATTCAAGAGTCGAGGTGATCCCAAATGAACATTGTTCGCGACGTCATGACAGCGGAGGCCATCTCCGTCAGCCCACCAACACCTCTCAGAGAGGTCGCCCAGCTGTTGCTGGATCACCGGATCAGCGGCGTCCCGGTGGTCGACGAGCACGGCGAGGTTCTCGGCGTCGTTTCGGAGGCCGACTTCCTGGTCAAGGAGCAGGGACCCGACGCCATCACGCATCGGCGGATGGCCCGCATCCGCGGTGAGTCGCCGGAGTCGCGCGCGCAGC
Source organism: Candidatus Limnocylindrales bacterium (assembly GCA_036276275.1). Classification (GTDB taxonomy): domain Bacteria; phylum Chloroflexota; class Limnocylindria; order Limnocylindrales; family CSP1-4; genus CF-46. The sequence goes on along the minus strand of DASUPH010000267.1, from coordinate 4,221 downwards.
TCGCGAAGCTCACCGCCACGACGGCGGGTGAAGCGATGACGACACCGGCCGTCACGATCTCCGCCGGTTCCCGCATCGCCGAGGCCGCCGGCATCATGACGAACCGGGGCGTCAATCGACTGCCCGTCATCGACGATGGCCGCCTCGTCGGCATCGTCACCCGCGCCGATCTCGTACGAGCCTACGTGTCCTCGGACGACGAGCTGGTCAGGACGATCCGCGAGGACGTCCTGCTCCGGATCCTGTGGCTCGACCCGGCCGTGTTCACGGTCGTCGTCAAGGATGGTGTGGCTTCGATCAGCGGCCGTGTCGAGCGTCGGTCGACCGCGGAGATGGTCGAGCGCGCGGTCGCCATGGTCCCTGGTCTCGTTGGTGTCAACGTCGACGTCAGCTGGTCGATGGACGACAGTCAGCTTCGTCCGGCAACGCTCGACATGGCCTTCCCGTACAGCCCGCGCTGAGGTTCCGGGTGCGACCACGACCGGCGGCCCAACCGTTTCGCCAAGGAGGATTCGACCAATGAAGACCGTCGGGCGTCTGATGGCGCTGTTCTGGAGTGGCCTGATGATCGCGTCGGTGCTCGGGACGGTGGCAGCCCGCGCTGCGAAGCAGCGGATCGTGCCGCTGGACGATGCTGATGCCGACGAGATCCGCCTTGTTGCGATCTTCGAACCGCTGAGCTTCCGCAGCACGGCCACGTCGTTTCGCGGTGGGACGATCGACTGCTGGTATGGCGGTGGGATCATCGATCTGCGGAGGGCCGTCCTTGATCCGGCCGGCGCTCGGCTCCAGGTCCGGGCGATCTTCGGTGGCGGCCAGATCGTCGTTCCCGACTCGTGGAGCGTCAGCGCGAGCGTCGTCGGACTCGGCGGCCTCGGGGACGGCCGTTCGAAGGTCGAACGTCCCGCCGACGCCCCGCATCTGACGATCGAGGGCATCGCGATCTTCGGTGGCTTCGGAGTCACCTCCGAACTGGACGAGGCTCAGGCCGAGGGGCTCCGAAAAGCCATCGAGAGGCGAGCCGACCGCCGGCGTGGTGCGACGGAGGGGAGCGTCCAGGCCGAACCGGCGATCTGACCATCGTCCGTCTGCGCGTCCGGGAAGCCCTTGAGCGGCGGGCGGGTTTTCATCGTCGCGCGGTGCACGCTCTGCAGCCTACGGTGGGGTTGGTGCACGGATGAAACCGCGCACAGTCACGCGTACCCGGCGTCGGCACGAGGTGCCCCCATCAAGAGCGAAGATCGAAACGGTGGTGGACCGAACCTCGTCCGCCGACCGCCCGATCCGACCGCGAGGGGCGTCGCCCTCGATCTCCAACCGACCCCGCGCGGCGATCGGACCCTGAGCGGGGCGGACCAGATCGCGGCCGAAACGGATCAGACCGCGTCTGACGCTGACCAGACCGCGTCTGACGCTGACCAGACCGCGTCCGATGCCGATCAGACCAGCTCGACGACGGACCAGAGAGACGCCGACGAGGACCAGCGCGCGTCCGATCGCGATCAAGCGACCGCCGACCGCGACCACGCGGCCGGCTCCGGGCCATCGCCCGCCGGCGATCGGGCGTACGACGCCTCGCGAACCCAGCGCAAGACGACCAAGTCCCATCGGCTCGGAACGAGGCTTGACCGCGCGAGCACGGCTCGGGACCGCGACCAGACGGCCGATCATCGAGATCGCAGCGCGGGCGCGCGTGACGACGCCGCTCGTGCCCGCGACGAGCTTGCCGGCAACGTGGACCACGAATCGATCCCGTCGGATGCATCGTTGCTCGTCGAGCTCGAGAAGCTCCGTGCCGATGCCGCGGCCGATCGTGAGAGAGCCGCGAAGGACCGGGCGCGGGCTGCCCGTGATCGGGCTAAGGCGGCGCGCGAGCGTGAGCGCCTGGAGGCCGAGCTGCACTCCGCCCACCTCGACGAGCTCACCGGCGCCTACCGCCGGGAGATGGGGCGGATGGCGATCTCCCACGAGATCGATCGGGCCCGGCGTTCCGACGGGCGGTTCGTCCTGGCGTTCGTCGACGTGGACAACCTCAAGGAGGTCAACGATCGCGATGGCCACGCTGCGGGCGACCGGGTCCTTCAGACCGTCGTGACCGCGATCCGGACCCGGCTGCGGTCGTTCGACCCGATCATGCGCTACGGCGGCGACGAGTTCGTCTGCGGGTTGAGCGGGACCGACCTGCGCGAGGCCCGGCGCCGGTTCGATTCGATCGGCGTCGCGATCCAGGCGGACGCGAACGTCGGCATCAGCGTCGGCCTGGCGGCCCTTGCGACGGGCGACACGCCCGAGCGCCTGGCCCAGCGGGCCGACACGGCAATGCTGGCCGTCAAGGAGCGCCACCACTCGCGGTTGTAGGGGCAACGGCCGGCCCCACGCCGGCCCCGTCGGTGCGGTTGGCGGTCGCGTCAGCCGTTCGTGAAGCCGGTCGTGTCGACGACCTCGAAGTCCGAGCCATGGACCTGGTTGAGGGTGTGCATGACGGTGTCATTCCAGCGCGGATCGGGCGCCCCGCTGATGAACCATGCCGAACCGTTGTCGGCGAGCAGCATCCCGTACGTCTTCATCGCCTGGAGGAGGACCCGAACATCGGGAGCGAATCCCGCGATGTTGACGGAGGCCTTCATCCGGACCCGAAGGCCCATCGGCGGATCGGCCGCGCAGGACGTCGAGCCGGCCTCATGCCTGGCCGGATAGATGTAGCCGTTGCACGTCGTTGGAGCGGTGAACCGCAGCGCGTGCAGGATCTGGCCACTGCGGATCTCATCGAAGCGGACGAGGCCGGGGAAGATCGGCAGGCCGGCCGCGTCCGCGCTCGTCCACGTCTCGGGTCGCAGGGCGTTCGAGGTGAGATTCCACGTCGCCCCGGAGCCCGCCGTCCAGGACCCCTTCTTCGCGGCGTCGAAGAGCTCGTACAGTCGGCAGGCCGTCGTGTCGACCATGAGGATGTGGTGATCGGAGCCGCGCTCCTGGATCGGCGCGGACGGGATCGGGTAGCCGACGTGATCCGATTCGTCGTCGTACAGGAAGGTCACGGTCGACTGCGGCGTGCTCGGGCCGACGATGTTGTACGGGATGCCGTAGCGCTTCGCGGCGCTGAAGTCGGGATGCAGCCCGACCGCGGACCCGATCGCGGCAATCATCGTCGACGAGTTCGCGGCGACCGGCAGGCCGGCCACCGAGCGGTTCCAGACGTTCGAGGAGGGGAAGATCGGACAGTTCGAGAGCGGCGGGAACGTGCCGCCCGTGGGTGGCGGGGCGGGCTTCCGGTTGGCCTGAACCGCACCGAATGCGGAGGTCGACAGGACCAGGCTGGCGAGGCCGACGACGGCAAGCACTGCCGTCAGCCCCCGGTATCCAGGACGTGACATCGATCCGAAACCCCGTGGCGTCGCGGCGGCGCCGCGGATCGGCCGCTCGCGCGCGTCGCCCGAGTGTAGGCCCGTCGACTTGGGGGATCGAGTCCGGGGTGACCGTTGGCTGGTGCCCCGCTGCACCTGCGGGATGACCGCGCCGACGGGCTGTCGTCCGTACGTTTGTCCGCTGCCAACCGAGTTGAGACCGCTCGCGCCAACGGCACCGATCGCGGGTCGCCGACGGTACGATGCGCGCGACACGCCGGCCCGTCCCGCCGTTACCCGATCGCTCCGCGTTCCGTTCCTGCCGGGACGCTCCTCCACCCTGTCGACCGAGAGGCTGCCGAATGTCGACCGTGGCCACCGACGCCCTCCTCGAGGAGATCCAGGAGCTGATCCGGGAGCGGGAGCGCGACGGCGTCGCGGGTCTCGCGGAGCGGGTCGGTCCCGCCGAATGGGCGGCCCTCGTCCCCCGCCTCGATCCGAGCGAGGTCGCCGTCCTCCTCCAGTGGCTGCCGGACGAGGAGATCCCGCAGCTCCTCGAGGAGCTCGACCCGAGCGAGGCGGCGGCGATCCTCCGGACCCTCTCGCGCCAGGAGGCGGCGACGCTCCTCGCCGGCATGGACCCCGACGACGCGACCGACGTCGTCGAGAACCTGAGCGAGCCGGAGGCGAGCCAGATCCTCGTCCGGATGGACCCGGCCGAGGCGGCCGAGATCCGGCGGTTGGCCGACTTCGCCCCCGACAGCGCCGGCGGGATCATGACCCCCGAGTTCGTCGCGGTCAGCGCGGACGCGACCGCGGATGGGGCGATCGCGGCGATCCGCAGCCTCGTCGGCGAGGCCGAGACGGTGGACTACGTCTA
>DASUPH010000266.1:0-6294 GCA_036276275.1 Candidatus Limnocylindrales bacterium | reverse complement strand
GTCCAGGGCGCGACGCGCGGCGATGGCACGACCGGCGAGGACGTCACGGCCAATCTCCGGACGATCAAGAGCGTCCCGACCCGCTTGGCCGAACCCGCGACCCTCGATGCCCGCGGCGAGGTCTTCATGCCGAAGGCGGAGTTCGCCCGGATCAACGCCGAGCGCGAGGAGGCCGGCCTGCCGCTGTATGCCAACCCGCGCAACTCCGGCGCCGGTTCGCTCCGCCAGAAGGATGCCGCGGTCACCGCCAGCCGCCAGCTGAGCACCTGGACCTACCAGATGATCGAGGACGATGCCGACGCACCGACGCTCGGGCTGGCCGGCGCCGATGTCGACTCGGCGGCAACGGGCGCGCGATCCCAGTCGGAGGCGCTCGATCGGCTCGCCCGGCTCGGCTTCGCGGTCAACCCGGAGCGCGACGCGGGTCTCGACATCGAGGCCGTGATCGCGTTCACCGAGACGTGGCGCGAGAAGCGCCACGGTCTTCCGTACGAGACCGACGGCGTCGTCGTGAAGGTCGACCGGTTCGACCAGCAGTCTCGGCTCGGGATGGTCAGCCGGGCTCCGCGCTGGGCGATCGCCTACAAGTTCCCGCCGGAGCAGGTCGAGACCGTCCTCGAGGACATCGTTGCGTACGTCGGGCGGACCGGGACGCTGACGCCGGTCGCCTATCTCACGCCGGCGAAGGTCGCCGGATCGACGGTCGCCCGGGCCACGCTTCACAACCTCGACGAGGTCCGTCGCAAGGACATCCGGATCGGCGATCACGTCGTCCTCCAGAAGGCCGGTGACGTGATCCCGGAGGTCGTCCGGCCGATCGTGGAGAAGCGGACCGGCGCCGAGCGCGAGTACGAGATGCCGGAGCGCTGCCCGGTCTGCGATACGCCGATCGTCCGGGACGAGGGCGCCGTCCGCCACTACTGCCCGAACCCCGCCTGTCCGGCCCGCGTCTCCCAGGAGTTCCAGCACTTCGTCGGGCGGGGCGGGATGGACATCGAGGGCGCCGGCTGGAAGGTCCTCGAGCAGCTCCTCCAGACGGGACTCGTGAAGCGACGTGGCGACTTCTACCGGCTGTCGGTCGAGCAGCTCGAAGGGCTGGAGCGCTTCGGCCGGAAGAGCGCCGAGAACCTCCACAGCGCGATCCAGAAGGCGCGTCGCCGGCCACTCGAGCGGATCGTCGCCGGGCTCGGCATCCCCCAGGTCGGCTGGACGACGGCGATCGAGCTGGCGGCCTGGCTGGCCGCCGAGGTGCCGGCCGGCGACGACTGGCTGCGCCGCGCGGCGCAGCATCTCGAGCAGATCGCGACCGGGGAGCCGGCACGGTTCGAGGAGGTCGAGGGGATCGGGCCGACGGTCTCGGCGGCGCTCGCGACGTGGTTCGCGACGGGCGGCCCGGGGACCGGCGTCCTCGAGGACCTCGCCGACGCGGGCGTCAAGGCGGAGCTGCCGGCGCCCCGTCCGGCCGGCGCCGCAGGCGGGCCAACCGGGCCCCTGACCGGCAAGGCCGTCGTGGTGACCGGCACGATCGAGGGGTACAGCCGCGAGGAGGCCGAGCAGGCCGTCCGGGACGCCGGCGGCAAGCCCGCCGGCTCGGTCTCGAAGAAGACGGACTATGTCGTCGCCGGCCCAGGCGCCGGCTCGAAGCTGGCCAAGGCAGAGGAGCTCGGCATCCCGGTCCTCGACGCGGCGGGTTTCACAAAGCTGCTGGCGGGCGACGAGCCATGACCGGGCCGGATCCCGACGCCGACGCTCCCGCGTCGCGCGACCCGCTCAAGCTTCGGACCGAATGGACGCCGTTCGGGACGCGATGGGACGTGATCCTGAGCGCCGACGGCCTGGCCTGGCAGCGCGACGGCAGCGAGGCAGGCCACTGGGTCCGGTGGGAGCTGATCGGCGGCGTGTCGAACGTGATTGCCGGCCAGAAGACGCCGTCCGCATCGATCCTGGCACTCGACGGATCGTCGTTCGGCTCGATCGAGGGGCTGCTCCAGTTCGACGGCGAATCGACCAGCCTGTCGCACGCGATGGCCCTGTACCGGCCGGACCTGTTCGTCGAGGTCGAGGGATTTCCCTGGACGGGAGGCTGCATCCGGCGGGAGGTGACGGCAGCGGAGCATGCGAGGATGGAGCCATGAACGACGCCGAGGAACGGTTCGCGGAGCGCCTCGCCGAGGATCTCCAACGGGTCCTCGGCGTGGGGCTGGCCGTCGACGACATCGAGCTCTCGTCCGACGGCGACCAGACGAGCGTCCGGGCGACGCTCCTCGTCGAGGGCCGGGTCGAGACGATCGAGGTCGCTGCGCCCGACGTCATCGGCCTGTACCGCCCGCTGATCGAGCGGGCCGCCGAGCTGCGGCTCCAGTCGGCCTTCTGGCGGATGATCGGCCCCAGCTGACTCCAGATTGCATTCGTCGGCTTGGGCTTCGCGTGCCCAGGCGCGACAGCCGACGGCGGTGGCTATCCCAGGGCGCCGTTGAACTGGCCCCAGATCGCCTCCGGATGCCAGTCGAGCGGTTCGCCGCGGATCATCCGGACGCCGCTGCTCTCCTCGCGCCAGCCGGCGGCGAGCAGGCGCTCACGGCCGATCCGGTTGCATCCGACGAGGCCGGCGCCGGCCCGCCCGCTTACGCCGGTCGAGCGGCGGCGCATCTCCAGGAGGCGGAGGGCGTCGTCGGGGTCCGGGGCGATCAGCCCGCCGCCGCGCCACGGAGCCCGGGCGAGGTAGCCGCGGACAGCGCCGCCGGCGTCCACCGCGACCGAGGTCGACGACGGCGTGAGCAGCGACGACAGGACCGCCGCGCGATCCTCGCCGGTCGCGAAGCGGTCAAGGGCCACGACGGCGTCGAGGTCGTCGGGGGTGAACGACCGAACGAGTGGATCGGGCGGCCCGGCGTCCGCCGGCAGGCCATCGATCGAGAAGCGGACCTGCTCGTCGAGCACGTCGAACTCCTCGTGCTCGTAGAGCGGGCGGCCCATCGACGTCGCGATCAGCACGAGCGTCCGGCAGCCGCGCGCCTCGAGGTCGTCGATCACGGCCCGGGTCAGCGCCCGGCCGAGACCCGAACCACGATGGTCCGCGGCGACGAAGATCGTCCCGACCCAGCCCACCCGCCCGTGGGCCGACCCGACGCCGGTCCCGACGACCTCGCCGTCGCGCTCGGCGACGATCGGGGCCACGGTCGGCCGGCTGATCGCCCAGTCGAAGAACACCCAGCGCTCGCCCCAGTCGCCCCGGCGGAGGAGCTCAGCGGCCGCTTCGGTGTCGGCGGCGGTCATCGGGCGGATCCGCGGGGCAGCCTGGGTCGTGGTCACCGGCCGAGGGTAGCAAGCCAGGAGATGTCGGACGCTTCCACGCCCGTCGTGCGATCATCCGGGCCATGCCCGGCCTGTCCCGGAGCGATGTCGAGCACGTCGCCCACCTCGCCCGACTCGGCCTGACGGCCGACGAGCTGAGCCTCCTCGAGGGGCAGCTCAACCACATCCTCGACCAGTACACGAAGCTGGCTGAGCTCGACACCGACGCGATCGCGCCGACCGCCCAGACGATCGAGCTGGAGAACATCCTCCGCGACGATGAGGTCATCCCGTCGCTCGCCGTCGAGGAGGTGCTCCGCAACGCCCCGGAGTCGTCCGGCGGGTACATCGTCGTGCCGCCGATCCTCGGCGAATGACCGATCTCACCCGCCTGCTCGCTCACGAGATGGCCGACCGTCTTCGCGCCGGGGAGGTCTCGTCGCGGGAGCTGACCGTGGCCCACCTCGACGCGGCCGAGGCCGGCAACCGGGCGCTGAACGATTGGCTCGCGATCGACCGCGACGAAGCGCTCCGCCAGGCCGGTGCCGCGGATGCCCGCCTCGCCGAGGGTCGGGCGGATGCGCATCCCCTGCTCGGCATCCCCGTCGCGCTGAAGGACCTGATCTCGGTCCGAGGCGGGCAGTGCACGGCAGGCTCGCGGATCCTCGAGGGCTACATCGCCCCGTTCGACGCCCACATCACCGAGCGCCTCCGAGACGTCGGGGCCGTGATGCTGGGGAAGACGAACATGGACGAGTTCGCGATGGGCTCGTCGAACGAGCACAGCGCCTACGGCCCGGTCGCCAACCCGTGGGACCTCGAGACCGTGCCGGGCGGGTCGAGCGGCGGTTCCGCGGTCGCGGTCGCCGCCTATCACGCGCCGCTCTCGATCGGCACCGACACCGGCGGCTCGATCCGCCAGCCGGCGGCCCTGACCGGGATCGTCGGGATGAAGCCGACGTACGGCCGGGTCTCGCGCTACGGGATCGTGGCGTTCGCGAGCTCGCTCGACCAGATCGGTCCGTTCGCCCGCGACGTCCGTGACGCGGCGGCCCTCCTCCACGCGATCGCCGGCCGCGACGAGCGCGACTCGACGTCGGCGCCGGTTCCGGTCCCGGACGAGCTCCTCGCCCTCGCGGCGAGCGACGACGAGGCCGCCGTGGGGCTCCGCGGCAAGCGGCTCGGGCTGCCGAAGGAGTATTTCGTCGCCGGCATGGAGCCCGACGCGCGCCGCCGGATCGAGGAGGCCGTGGCCGCCCTCGAGGGGGCCGGAGCGACCGTCGAGGAGGTCAGCCTGCCCCACACCGACTACGGCCTCGCGACGTATTACATCGTCGCCCCGGCCGAGGCGTCCGCCAACCTAGCCCGCTACGACGGCGTGCGCTTCGGGCCGCGCCTCGGCGACGGCGACGTCCTCGGCAACTACCTCGCGACGCGCGGCCGCGGCTTCGGAGCCGAGGTGAAGCGGCGGATCATGCTCGGGACGTACGCTCTGTCGGCCGGCTACTACGACGCGTTCTACGTGAAGGCGCAGAAGGTCAGGACGCTGATCAAACGCGACTTCGACACCCTCTTCGAGCGGGGCTTCGACGCCCTCGTCGCGCCGACGTCGCCGACGGTCGCCTTCCGCTTCGGGGCGAAGATGGCCGATCCGGTCGCGATGTACCTCTCGGACGCCTGTACCCTGCCGGTGAACATGGCCGGGCTGCCCGGGATCTCGATCCCGTGCGGGCTGTCGGAGGGGATGCCGGTCGGGTTGCAGCTCATCGGCCCGGCGTGGTCCGAGCCGCGGCTGTTCGCCCTCGCCCGCGCGTACGAGGCGCTGACCGCCGGCGCGTCGTGGCGCGGCCAGGAGCCGGCCCAGCTCGACCTGACCACCGATCCGGCCCAGCCGACGCCGGCCGAGCGCGCCGCGTCCCACTGAGAAGCCGCGCGCCCGACGTTCAGCGCCGGCCGATCGCCTCGATCTCGAGCCAGGCCACCCATGACGGGCTCCTGGTCGTCTCGATCCTGATGACCCGGATGCCCGTCAACGGCGTCGTCGCGGTCCAGGTCAGCTCTTCACCGCCGGCGGTCGGAGCGTCGAACACGTGGAGCTGCTTCAGCGCGCCCCGGGTGGCACCGCCGCTGACCTTGTGGACGGTCCGGCCGGTCGGCGACTGGTCGACGACGAGGCGGAGCGTCTCGATCGTCGCGGGCGACCCGAGGTCGATCTCGATCCATTGCGGCGGACCGTCACCGGACAGCCAGCCGGTTCCCTGATCACCGTCGACCGCAAGCTCCGGGCCGCGACCGGGGAGGGACGCAGACGCCCGAACCTTCGCGCCTCGGGCGAGGTTCTCGGCGAGGAACGGGAACGTCTTCGTTGCGCACGGGTCCGGCCGCTCGATCGGGCTGAGGACGGTATCGATGGCGCTATTGGCTTCAGATCCCGTCCAGACCTCGCCATCGTCGGTACCGCTCCAGTGCCAGTGGAACCAGCCGTCGATCCCGAACGGGCACGAGTCCGCCTGCCAGCGCATCAATCCCGCTGCCCCCGACGCCGGGTCCGGAAACGCGAACTTGAACGCGCCGTACTCGCCGACGATGATCGGGATCTGGTCGTTGCCCGTGACGCCGGCGTTCTCGAGGAGCCCGGCAAGCGGGATGTAGCCCGGGTAGACGTGGACGTCGAGGAAGTCGACGGTCGTCGCAAGGAACGTGTCGATTGCCGGCGGTGCCCGGGGATCGTCGCCCCGCCACACGTTCGGCGCGTTGGGCGTGAACTCGCCGACGGCGACGAGGGCACCGGGATCGACCGCCCGAACCGCCTCCGCCATCTGGTCGACCCAATAGACGATCCCGTCGTGGACGAGCCGGTCGCGAGATGCGGCGTCCGCCAGGTCGTACGTCATGCCGTTCGCGGTCGTGACCGTCCCCGTGCGCAGGCTCAGCGGCGCCGTGTTCGTCGTGACGAACAGCTCGCCGCGGATCTCGTAGGCGAGGATCACGTCGAGTGGT
>DASUPH010000265.1:0-5631 GCA_036276275.1 Candidatus Limnocylindrales bacterium | reverse complement strand
CGGGCGTGGGAGCCGGTCGAGCTGTTCGAGTGGCGTGGCGGCACGACCGATCGGATCGCGAAGACGACCGAGACCTACGAGGGCCAGGTCGTCATCAAGCGCGAGATCCTGCCGGACGGCCGCTCCAAGCTGATCCTCAAGGACCCGGCGTCGGGCGACTACACGGACCGGATCGTCGTCGGCTAGCGGAGAGAGCCCGATGTCGGGAGATGATCGATTCGCGGCGCTCGTGGAATTGATGGTCGATCGACCTGGCACGACGTACGGATCGGACGGCGCCGGCGCGCAGCCAGCATTCGGCTCGACGTCGCTCAAGACGGGCGGGAAGATCTTCGCGTCGCGACCGGGCTGGCTGACCTGGTGACCGACTCACCGGGCTGGGATCCCGAGGGCAGCTACCGCGAGATCCTGGCGCGCGCCACTGCGGATCCTGACGTCGTCGGGGTGGTCGTCTTCGGGTCGCGCGGCGCCGGGGCGTTCGTGACGGATCAGTCCGACGTCGACGCCTACGTGATCGTCGCCGGCTCGGCCGCCGAGGCAGAACGCTGGTCGACGCCTCACGGTTCGCCGGTCGAGGTCTGGGCGATGGGCCTCGCCGAGTTTCGGGTCCACGCGCTGCCGGGCAGCCCGGCGGCATGGAACCGCCCGACGTTCCTGCGGGTCCGGGTCGATCTCGATCGGCTGGCCGGGGAGATCGGCAGGATCGTCGAGCGCAAGCGGCGGCTGGAGCCGGACGAGGCGACCGCCCTCGCCGATGCGGCCCTCGACGACTACACCAACGCCCTCTACCGGTCACTCCGGAACCACGAGGGCGGCCGATCGCTGGCGGGACGGCTCGACGGTTTCGAGTCCATCGGGCCGCTCCTGACCACGGCCTTCGCCCTCGAAGGGCGGGTCCGGCCGTTCAACAAGTGGCTCCGCTACGACCTCGAGGCCGAGCCGCTGGTCCTGCCGGACCTCGCCGGCCTTCTCGAGCTCGTCGACCGGATCGCCGCCGACCCGACGCCATCGAATCAGCGCACGGCCTTCCGGGCAATCGAACGCGCCGCCCGAGCGACCGGGCACGGGGCGCGCGTCGACAGCTGGGAGCCCGACGTCGAATGGATTCGGGGAGGCGCCTGAACGACGTCGCGCGCACCTTGACCCCTGGCGACGCGGCCCGCTACGATCCCGCGGCGCTCTAGATCGTCTAGACAGTCCCCGGCCTCCGTGCCCGCCCCCGATGGAGTTGGATGAGCAAGATCTCGGCGATCGGTGCGGCCGTCATCGGGACGGGCTTCATCGGGACCGTCCACGTCGAGGCCCTCCGCAAGATCGGCGTCCAGGTTCGAGGCGTCCTCGGCAGCACCCCCGAACGTGGCGCCGCCCGAGCCGATGCCCTCGGGGTCGGCCGCGCCTACGCCTCCCTCGATGAGATTCTTGCCGACGCCTCGGTCGACGTCGTCCACGTCACTTCGCCGAACCACCTCCACGTCCCGCAGTCGTCAGCGATCCTCGCGGCCGGCCGGCATGTGGTCTGCGAGAAGCCGCTGGCCATGACCGCCACGGAGTCGGCCGCTCTCGTCGCGCAGGCGGAGGCCTCAGGCCTCGTCAATGCGGTCAACTTCAACATCCGCTTCTACCCGCTCCACCAGCACGTCCGGGAGATCGTGGCCGCCGGCGCTCTCGGAGAGGTCCGCTTCGTCACCGGCCACTACTTCCAGGACTGGCTGCTCCACGCGACCGACTGGAACTGGAGGCTCGAGCCCGACAAGGGTGGCGCGCTGCGGGCGGTTGGCGACATCGGCTCGCACTGGCTCGATCTCATGGCCTTCGCGACCGGCCAACCGATCGTCTCGGTGATGGCGGACCTCGCGACGTTCGTGACGGCCCGCCAGGAGCCCACCGGGCCGGTCGAGACGTTCTCGACCGAGCGTTCGGGGGACACCGTCACCCGGCCCATGGGCACCGAGGACGCGGCGACGATCCTCCTCCGTTTCGCGAACGGTGCCCGCGGCTCGGTGGCGGTGTCGCAGATCAGCGCCGGTCGCAAGAACTCGCTGCAGTGGGAGATCGACGGCTCCGAGGCCGCCGCGGCGTGGGACTCGGAGACGCCGGAGCACCTCTGGATCGGCCATCGCGACCAGCCGAACGAGCTGCTCCTCCGCAACCCGGCCCTGATGGGCGCCGCCGGTCGGACCGCGGCCGCGCTGCCGGGCGGCCATGTCGAGGGCTTCGGCGACACGTTCGCGGCGCTCTTCAGGGCGATCTACGCCGACATCGCGATCGGCCGGCCGAACCCCGACCCGCCCTACGCGACCTTTGCCGCCGGCCACGACGAGATGCTCGTCAACGACGCGATCGCGGAGAGCGCCCGGATCGGCCGCTGGGTCGACGTCGACCGCACCGCAATCGCCCCCAGGGCGACCGACCCCAGCCGTCCAGCGGCCGACCAGGAGGTCCCGGTCTCATGAAGCTCGGTCTGATGACGGCGGCCCTCGGAGGGATGGAGCTGGAGCCGCTCGCCGAATGGGCGGCCGGCGAGGGGTTCCAGACGCTCGAGATCGCGTGCTGGCCGATGGTCACCGGCGACCGCCGCCGCTACGCCGGCGTCACCCACATCGACGTCGACGCGCTGGACGCGGCCGGGGTCGCGGCGATCCGCCGGCTGCTCGCCGACCGGGGCCTCGAGATCAGCTCGCTCGCCTACTACCCGAATCACCTCGACCCTGATCCGGCCGTCCGGTCCGACGCCCACGACCACCTCCGCAAGGTCATCATCGCCGCGGAGACGCTCGGGGTGAAGATCGTCGGAACGTTCATCGGCCGCGACCAGAACCGCTCGGTGACGGACAACCTGGCGGAGGTCGCGAAGGTCTGGCCGGACCTCGTCCGCTTCGCCGGACAACATGGCGTGACGATCGTGATCGAGAACTGCCCGATGATCTTTTCGGCCGACGAGTGGCCGGGCGGCAAGAACCTCGCCTACTCGCCCGCGATCTGGCGCCGCCTGTTCGAGATCGTCGATGCCGACAACTTCGGACTCAACCTCGATCCCTCGCACCTCGTCTGGCAGTTCATCGACTACGAGCGAGCCGTCCGCGAGTTCGGGCCGCGGATCCGCCACGTCCACGCGAAGGACATGGAGATCGACCGGAACGGGCTCTTCGAGCACGGCGTGATGGCGACGGGCGTCGGCTGGCAGATCCCGCGGCTGCCGGGTCTCGGCGAGATCCGCTGGGACCGCTTCATCGCCGCGCTCTATTCGGTCGGCTACCACGGCGCGATCTCGATCGAGCACGAGGACCGCTCCTTCGAGGGCGATGAGGACCTCGTCAAGCGCGGCTTCCTCCTGGCGCGCGACGTCCTCAGGCCGCTGGTGGTGTGACGCGATGACCTTCTCCGTTGAAAACCTCACTGAACGCCAGATCGCCAAGGCGATCGATCACAGTCTTCTTCGTCCCGAGCTCGACGACGCGTTCGTCGAAGCGGGCTGCCGGCTCGCCGCCGAGTACGACGTCGCATCCGTGTGCGTCCGGCCGGTCGACGTCCGGCGAGCCGTCGCGATCCTCGCCGGGACCGACGTCAAGGTCGGGACCGTGATCGGCTTCCCCCACGGCAGCTCGACGACCGCGACGAAGGTCCACGAGGCACACCGGGCGCTCGATGACGGCGCGGTCGAGCTCGACATGGTCATCGACATCGGCGCCCTGCGGTCCGGCCGCGACGTCGACGTGCAGGCCGACATCGCCGCCGTCGTCGAGGCGGCCCATGCCGGCGGGGCGATCGTCAAGGTGATCCTCGAGAACGCCTACCTGTCGGACGACGAGAAGGTCCGTGGCTCCCGCCTGACCGAGGCGGCCGATGCCGAGTTCGTCAAGACGTCGACGGGGTTCGCTCCCGGCGGCGCCACCCACGAGGACCTCGCCCTGATGCGGCGGACGGTCTCGCCGCACATCCAGGTCAAGGCGGCCGGCGGTGTCAGGACGCTCGACGCCCTGATCGACGTCATGAACCTCGGCGTGACCCGGGTCGGGGCGACGGCGACGAAAACCATCATCGACGACTTCCGGGCGCGGAAGAGCGGCGCAGCCCCGGTCGGCGCGACGGCGGCGAGCGCCGAGGTCGGCTACTGATGTCCGAGATTCGAGAGATCGGTATCGGGATGCTCGGCTCGGGGTTCATCGGCGAGTTCCACACGGACGGGCTGCGCTACGTTCCGGCCGCTCGCGTCGTCGCGAACTGGGGCGCGGGCGCGGAGCGCCGCGAGGCGTTCGGCAAGCGGTTCGGGAGCCGCCCGCTGGCGACGCTCGAGGCGGTCTGCGCCGATCCCGAGGTCGATCTCGTGGTCGTCTCGCTCCCGAACCATCTCCATCTCGAGGCGGTCCGCACGGCCGCCGCCCATGGCAAGGGCGTTGCCTGCACGAAACCGCTCGGTCGGAACGCCGCGGAGGCGCACGAGATGCTCCGTCTCGTGACCGCTGCCGGCGTCTTCCACGCCTACCTCGAGAACGTCGTCTTCAACGCCGAGATGATCCGGATGCGCGAGATCGTCGAGTCCGGGGCGATCGGCCGGCTGACGACGTTCCGCGCCCGGGAGGGCCACAGCGGCCCCCACGCGCCGCATTTCTGGGATGCCGACCTGGCCGGCGGCGGCGCTCTGCTCGACATGGCGTCGCACGGTGCGGAAGCCGCCCGAGCGATGTTCGGCAAGGACGTCGCGGTTCGCGACGTGTTCGCGTGGGGCGACACGCTCGTCCACGGCGGCCGGACACGGCTCGAGGACAACGCGGTGATGCTCATCCGCTTCGAGGACGGCCGGGTCGCCACGATGGACGTCTCGTGGTCCTCGAAGGGTGGGCTCGAGAGCCGCTTCGAGGCCTATGGCGACGGCGGCCGGATCGTCCAGGACATCATCTCGAGTCCGCTCCGGGCCTTCATCGAGCGGCCTGCGGGCTACCTCGGCGAGAAGGTCGATGCCGACACGGGTTGGGTCTACCCCGTGCCGAACGAGACCTACGCCCACGGCCACGACGCGATGATGGCCGACGTCGTGAACGCGTTCCGGGACGGCCGGCCGCCGCAAGAGACCTTCGAGGACGGCCTGATCGTCAACCAGATCCTCGACGCCGCGTATCGGTCGATCGCGAGCGGGCACTGGGAGACGCTCGAGACGCCGGGCGCGGCACGCGCGTGACCTCGACCGCTGCGCCCGACCTGCCCTGGATGACCGCCGCGGCGGCCCTGCTCCAGCAAGTGACGGAGACCCAGGCCGCGGCCATCGAGACGGCATCGCAGTGGGCAGCCGAGGCGATCGCGGCCGACGGTCTCGTGCATCTCTTCGGGACCGGCCACTCGCGAATCCCGGTCGAGGAGATGTTTCCGCGCTACGGCTCCTACCCTGGTTTCAACCCGATCGTGGAGCTGTCGATGACATTCCACACCCAGGTCGTCGGCGCGAACGGCCAGCGCCAGGCGATGTTCATCGAACGGACGCCGGGCCTCGCCGAGGTGATCCTGTCGAATTTCACGTTCGGTCCGAAGGACGTCATGGTCGTCTTCTCGGCCGGCGGCACGACCGCGGTCCCGGTCGAGATGGCACGCGGCGCCAGGCGTCGTGGCCTCCGGGTGATCGCGGTCACCTCCGTCGAG
>DASUPH010000264.1:0-4604 GCA_036276275.1 Candidatus Limnocylindrales bacterium | reverse complement strand
GGAGACGGTCACGATGGTCGGCGCCGTCGCGTCGACCCTCGGACTCATCGCCACCGGCGGCTCCGACTACCATGGCGACCTCATGACATACGCCGAGGCCCACGCCACGCTCAACGTGCCCACGTCGGTCGCCGACGTCCTCCCGGCCGCGCCTGGGAGCACGGCGACCGCGCCGATGATCGAGGATGCCCGTCTCGCCGAGTACCGGCCCGATGCCCCGATCCTGCCCACGTTCCATGTCTGGACGCTCGGCTGCCAGATGAACCGGAGCGACTCCGAGGAGATGGCCGGGCGCCTGCTCGCCGCCGGCTGCGCCGAGGCGCCGTCCATGGACACCGCCGATCTCGTCGTGATCAACACCTGCGCGATCCGGGAGGCGGCGGAGCAGAAGGTGATCGGCCGCCAGGGCCAGCTCGCGAAGCTGAAAGCCGCGAAACCCGGCATGCGCGTCGTGCTGACGGGCTGCGCGGTTCGCGAGCCGGACCGTGCCGGGCTACGCAAGCGCTTCCCCGCCGTCGACCTGTTCCTGCGGCCCGACGAGGAGCCGGAGCTGGTCGACCGGATCGGGCTGGCGTCGGCCCAGGGCGCCGTCGGGCTTCCGTCCGCGGTCGGCCTGACGACCATCGTCGGTCGAACGACGGTCGGCGCGGCCGACCACCTGCCCGGCACACGCGCGGCAGCGGTTCGCGGCGGCGCGATCGCCCGCGAGTCCGCGATCAGCGCCTGGCTGCCGATCGTCTACGGCTGCGACAAGACCTGCACGTACTGCATCGTCCCGTTCAGCCGCGGGCCGGAGCGGAGCCGCCCGTTCGACGAGATCGTCGACGAGGCCCGATCGCTGGCCGCGGCCGGTTACCGCGAGGTCACGCTGCTCGGCCAGAACGTCAACTCCTACGGCCACGACCTGCAACCCGAGCCGCGCTTCGCCGAGATCGACACCGACCGCTGGGCCGGTCGCCGTCTCGACCTCCACGGCCGGCCGGATCTCGCGGCCCTGATCCGGGCGATCGACGCGATCCGGACCGCCGACGGCGTCCCGGCGATCCCGCGGTTGCGTTTCGTGACGTCGCATCCGTGGGATCTCAGCGACCGCCTGATCGCGGCGATGGCGGACTGCCCGTCGATCTGCGCCCACCTCCACCTCCCGGTCCAGTCGGGCGACGATGCCGTCCTCCGCCGGATGGGCCGCCAGTACACGATCGAGCACTACCGGGAGCGGCTGGCGCGGATCCGCGAAGCCGTGCCCGGGATCGCGATCTCGACGGACGTGATCGTCGGCTTCTGCCGCGAGACCGACGCCCAGTTCCGATCGACGCTCGCTCTCCTCGACGAGGTCCGCTACGACCAGGTCTTCGCCGCTGCCTACTCGGAACGGCCGGGGACACCGGCCACGCACCTTGCGGACGATGTCCCGGCCGGGGTCAAGCGGTCCCGCCTGAACGAGCTCCTCGCGTACCAGGAGGCGATCGGGCTCGAGCGCAACCGGGCGTGGGTCGG
Source organism: Candidatus Limnocylindrales bacterium (assembly GCA_036276275.1). Lineage (GTDB taxonomy): Bacteria > Chloroflexota > Limnocylindria > Limnocylindrales > CSP1-4 > CF-46. The sequence continues at coordinate 3,107 of DASUPH010000264.1, read as the reverse complement.
GCGCGAGGTCGAGGTTCTCGTCGACACGCTGACGCCGCCTCGCAGCCACGACCACGACGAGGGTGGGGGAGAGGGGCGGCCCGCAACCGCGCCGCGCGTGTCCGGTCGGAGCCGCCAGAACAAGCTCGTCCACCTCGCGGGCGGCCCCGAGCTCCTCGGCCGGCTCGTCAGCGCCCGGATCGAGCACGCCGGCCCGTACGCGCTGCGAGCGGCGCTGACCGGGGAGTGACCGCGGCGCCGCCCCTGCTCGTGATCGCCGGTGCCACCGCGACCGGCAAGACCGGGCTCGCAATCCGCGTTGCCAGCGCGCTGATCGCCGAAGGCATCCCGACCGAGATCATCTCGGCCGACTCCCGACAGGTGTATCGAGGGCTCGACATCGGCACGGCCAAGGCGACGGCGGAGGAGCGGGCCGGCGTCCCGCACCACGGCCTCGACCTCGTGGAGCCCGATCAGCCATTCAGCCTCGCCGAGTTCGCGGCCCACGCCCGGGCGGCGCTGGCCGGCATCGCCGGTCGTCGCGGGCTCGCGATCCTCGTCGGCGGGACGGGCCTCTACCTCCGTGCGGTCGCCCGCGGCATCGACACGACGGCGCTGCCGGCGGACACGGCCGTCCGGGCGAGGCTCGAGGAGGAGCTGGCCCTCGAAGGGCTCGACCTCCTTGTGGCTCGGCTCACGGACCGTGCCCCGACACGCGCCGCCCGCGTCGACAAGCGCAATCCCCGCCGGGTCGTACGCGCCCTCGAGATCGCCGAGCTGGAGGGCGATGGCCCGCCGCCGGCGCCACGCGGCTACCCGGGGCACGTCGCCTGGGTCGGGCTGTCCCTCGACCGCACGACCCACCGCGCCTGGATCGCGACACGCGCACGCGCCCAATTCGACGCCGGCCTCGTCGAGGAGGCCGGCGCCCTCCGTGAGCGGTTCGACCCGGGTCTGCCGGCCTTCTCGGCGATCGGCTACCGCGAGGCCTGGGCCGTCCTCGACGGCAAGCTCGATCGGGAGGCGGCGATCGCGGAGGACGCCCGTCGCAACGCGTCGTTCGCGAAACGCCAGCAAACCTGGTTCCGCGCGGAACCGGACATCACCTGGCTCGATGCCGAGAGCGACGCGCTTGGCTCGGTGATCCGCCTCGTCCATTCCGACCTGATGCGTTGACGGAGTGCGGTACCGTCGCGGCATGCCCACCGACGACGAGTCCAAGCCCCTCGGATTCAGCATCGACATCGGCGAAATCCTCAAGGAGGTCACGAAGCCTCGACGGCGATCGACGACCCGGTCACGCTCGACGGCGAGCCGCTCGTCGAGCACCGACATGGACGCGGCGGTCCGCAGGGCCGTGCGAGCCGAGCTCGCGGACGTGGGGCGGGCCCTGCGACAGCTGGCCGACGAGATCGTCCGGCTCCGCCGGGCGAACGAGGACCTCGCGGACAAGGTCGGCAAGCTGACGCGCCGCTGAGCTGCCGGCGGCGTTTCGTTCAACTGATGAGCAAATGCGACGTGTGCGTGCATCAGGTGAACCAACGGAGCGTCGGCGACCCGAGTTGATGCGCGGTCAGGCATGGTCCGGTTCATCCAATGAACGGTCGGCCGGCGACATGGCCCACGCCGACCTTTCGCTCGGGCCGCGTATCCTTCGCCACGTGCCCAGACCCTCGTCCCGCAACACGTCCATCGACCTGACTCCGCCCATCGAGAAGGCGTTCCTGCTCGCCGTCGACACGGGTGACGACGCCGGCTGGACCGCTGAGGAGTCGCTCTCCGAGCTCGCCAACCTCGCGACGACCGCGGGAGCCGAGGTCGTCGGCGCCGAGTGGCAGAACCGCCGCCACATCGACCCGAACTGGTATGTCGGCAAGGGCAAGGCGGAGGAGCTCTCGCAGGCGAGGAGCGAGACCGGCTTCGACCTCCTCGTCACCGACGACGAGCTGTCGCCCGGCCAGCAGAAGGCGCTCGAGGGCCTCCTCAACGTGAAGGTCATCGACCGCAGCCGGCTGATCCTCGACATCTTCGCCCTTCACGCCCAGACCCACGAGGGCCGCCTCCAGGTGGAGCTCGCCCAGCTCGAGTACCAGCTGCCGCGGCTCACCAAGCTCTGGACCCACCTGTCGCGGACCCAGGGCGGCATCGGCTCGCGGGGACCCGGCGAGAGCCAGCTCGAGACCGACCGGCGGCTGATCCGGACCCGGATCGCGAAGATGAAGGAGCGGGTCGAGCAGGTCCGCCAACAGCGCCAGACGGCAGCCCGCGGACGGGACCGGCGGATGATGGCGACCGTCGGGATCGTCGGCTACACGAACGCGGGCAAGTCGACGCTGCTCAACACCCTCGTCGGGAGCGAGGTCGCCCGGGCCGAGGACAAGCTCTTCGCGACCCTTGACCCGACCTCGCGCCAGGTGAAGCTCGGCGACGGCCAGACCGCGATCGTCACCGACACCGTCGGGTTCATCCACAAGCTGCCGCACCAGCTCGTCGACGCGTTCCGGGCGACCCTCGAGGAGGTCAACCGGGCCGACGTCCTGATCGAGGTCGTCGACGCGTCGGATCCCCACCTTCACGAGCACCGGGCGACCGTTCAGACGGTGCTCGACGAGCTGGGCGCCGGCGACAAGCCGCGGCTCGTTGCCTTCAACAAGGCGGATCTGGTCGAGAACGCCGCGCGCGACGGCGGGGCGGCCGCGCCGGGGCTCGCGGGATCGGTCCTCGTGAGCGCCCTGACCGGCTTCGGGCTCGACACGCTGCGGGTCGAGATCGCGGCCCTGCTGGCGTCGCTCTGGGTCGACGTCGACGTCCACGTCCCCTACACGGCCGGCGAGATGCTCGCCCGCATCCGCGAGCGCGGCACCGTCGAGCTCGACTACGGCGAGCGCGACGTCCGGGTCCACGGCCGGGTCGCGCCCGCGCTCGAGGGGGAGCTGACCGCCGTCGCCGAGCGCTGGCAGGCGTCACTCCACGCCGACGAGACGAACGGGACCGGTCCTTCCGCGACGTGAGCGCGGCACGATCGCCGCTGCGCGCGGCCGGTCATGGAACGGCGTCGGATGGCTCGTCGGTCACCTGGTCCGTCGCCGAGGGGCGGCGCGGCCGGCGCTGGCGCGAGGTCGTCGTCA
>DASUPH010000263.1:0-7046 GCA_036276275.1 Candidatus Limnocylindrales bacterium | reverse complement strand
CGGGCAGCTCGACCGGCTCGCCGGTGTAGGCCGCCGCCTGGAGCGTGAATAGCTGCGCGTAGCGCCCACCGAGGGTCATGAGCTCCTCGTGGGTGCCCCGCTCGACGAGCCGGCCGTGCTCGAGGAACAGGATCCGGTCTGCCTGCCGGACGGTCGAAAAGCGATGCGAGATGTAGATCGCCGTCCGACCCTGGGCCAGCTTGCGGAGTCGGGCGAACAGCTCGAACTCGGCCTGGGCGTCGAGGGCCGATGTCGGCTCGTCGAGGACGAGGATCCGGGCGTCGCGCATGAACGCCCGGCCGAGCGCGATCTTCTGCCACTCGCCGCCGGACAGCTCGACGCCGCCGTCGAACCACTTCCCGAGCGGCGTGTCCCAGCCGTCGGGCAGACGTCCGAGGAGCGAATCCGCGCCGCCCTTCATCGCGGCATCCTCGACCGCCTCCCGATCCTCCATCCGCTCCAGCTCGCCGAGCCCGATGTTCTCGGCCGCGCTCGCCTGGTACGTCACGTAGTCCTGGAACATCCCGCCGATCAGGCGCCGGACCGCCGTCGGATCGACATCGCGGAGATCGACGCCGTCGAGCAGGATCCGGCCCTCGGTCGGGTCGTAGAGCCGGCAGATCAGCTTGATCAGCGTCGACTTGCCCGCGCCGTTGCGGCCGACGATCGCGACCGTCTCGCCCGGCGCGATCCGGAGGTTGATGTCCCGGAGCGCCTCGCGGCCAGTGCCCGGGTAGCGGAACGTCACGTGCTCGAACACGATCTCGCCCGCCCCGATCGTCGCCGTCGCAGCGGACACGGCCCGGACCTCGGCCGCGGCCCGTTCGACGGCGGCCGACGCCTCGCTCGAGCCGGCCTGCTCCGGCGTCCCGTCGCCCGGCCGGTGCTCGATCCCGACGGGCATCGCGAGGAGCTCGAACAGGTCGTTGAGATAGAGGTGGTTCTCGTACATCGAGCCGAACCCGCCGAGGAGACCCTGAACGGAGCCCTGGACCGACGCCGCCGCCTGGGTGTAGAGCGTCAGGTCGCCGAGCGTCAGCCGGCCGGCGATCGCCTGGAGCGCGACGTAGAGATAGGTCAACGAGCCGGCAAGGGTCGTGATCGTGCTCCAGACGAAGCCGACGAAGTAACGGGCGACGACGAGCCCGCGCTGGCGGTCCTGGTAGACCCGCGACAGCTGCCTGAAGCGGTCGATGAAATACGGGCCGAGCCCGAACAGCTTCACTTCCTTGGCGTACGTGTCGGTCGTGACGAGCGTCGTCAGGTAGTCCATCCGGCGTCGGATCGGCGACGCCCAGCGGGCGAAGTTGTAGCCGCGCCAGCCATAGCGCGTGTCGGCGATGAACGCCGGAATCGGCGAGACCAGCGCGACGACCGCCAGGAGCGGGCTGAGGGCGACGAGCAGGACGATCATCGACGCGAAGGCGATGGCGGTCTGGATCAGCCCGAACACGCCACTGACCATGAACAGCGGCCGGCTCGCCGCTCCCTGCTGGGCCCGACGCAGCAGGTCGTAGGACGCCGAATCCTCGAAGAACGCGAGATCGAGACGGGACGCCCGGTCCATGATCCGGAGCTGGATCCCAAGGGTCACCCGCTCCTGGAGGAGCTGCTGAGTGACGTTCCGGAGCGTGCTCAGGAACGACGACAGGGCGAAGATCCCGAACTGGATCGCGGCCAGGACGATCACGGCGCCGGTCGCGTCGAAGGACCACGGGCCTACGGCGAAGCCGGCCGGGAGCGCGGGGTTGGCGGACAGCGCGATCGCGTGGACGACCGCGTCGATCAGCAGTTTCGAGACGTAGGCGGTCGCCGCCGGGACGACGCCGGCGAGGATCGTGGCCGTGGCGAGGCCGATCGTCAGGATCGGACTGGCCGACCAGACGAGCCCGATCACCCGCGGGACGGCCCCGACGGTCGCCCGGATCGCCTGGCGGGCGTTCGCGATCCGTCCCCGGATGTCGGTCGGGCCCTCCGGCGGCGGATCCGGGATGTCGGGCGAGCCGGAGAGGCCGCTCTCGCGGCCCTCGATCCCGGGCCGCAGGGTCCGTCGCAGGTTGTGGCCGCGGGGAATGATCGGCGGGCCGCTCAGCGTCGCCCCCCGGTCGGTTCGCGGTTCGTCGTCCCGAGGTCGAGTCGCAGGAGGTCCTCGCCCCACATGACCTCCCCGGTCTTCTCGAACCCGTAATGGAGGTAGAACGGCTGCGGGGATCCCTCACCGGCCTTGCAGCTCGTCAGCAGGACGTCGGCGCCCGGCCGCGTCCGCAAGTACTCGACGACGGCGTCGATTGTCGCCGCGCCGTACCCGCGGCCCTGGAACCGGCGGTCGATCAGGAGCCGCCACAGGAAATAGGGCCCGACGATGTCGTCGTCGGCGTCGAGAACCTCCTGCGGGATGCCGTCGCTGATCATCACGAACCCGACGAGCTGGCCGGTCCCGGCGTCGTGGACGGACCACATCCGGGGGCACGCCTTCGCGTCGGTGATCGCATCCTCGAAATGGCTGATCATCCGGCCGAGGTAGCGCTCCTGGCCCGGCCCGCGACGGAGGCCCATCACGGCCTCGTCGTCGTCCTCGGTGACGAGGTCGCGGAGCTGGACGACGGGCATCAGGGCCGGATGGTGGCGGGCGAGCTCGGCACGGCCGACGTGCTGCGCGCGTCCGGCTCGAGCCGGATCTCGTCAAGGAAGGCCAGCGATCGGGCTTCGCGCTCCAGTGCATGGCGGATGAAGTCACGCAGCGCGCTCTCGACCTCGCGCTCGGTGTCGGGCGCGACGCGGAGGGCCGCGATCGCCTCGACGTCCTGGCGCTGGTAGGCCTTCAGCAGCTTCAACGCCTCGAGACCGAGACCCGTCCGGTCGTGGGGCGGGCCCGGACAGCGGTCGCACAGGACGCCGCCCAGCAGCGGGACCCAGCGGAACTGGCCGTCGACCTCGAGGACCCGATCGCACTCGACACAGCGGTCGACCTCCGGCCGGACGCCGAGCTCGTCGGCGAGGTGCATCTCGTACCAGCGGGCGACGCGACCCGGGGCCATCCCCGCGTCGAGCAGCTCGTACGCCCTCCGGAGGAGCGCGTAGACGGCCTCGGCACCGTGGCGCTCCTCGAGGGACCGGTCGGCGAGCTCCGCCAGGTACCAGGCGGTGGCCGCACTCTCGAGCGAATCGCGGAGGTTGAGCCAGGCGTGGCCGACGCTGACCTGGGTGACGACCTCGAACGTCCGGCCCCTGGCCAGCAGGACGTGGAGCTCGGCGAAGGGCTCGAGGCTGCCGCCGATCCGCGACGTCGGCCGGCGGATTCCCTTGGCGATCGCCTTGAGCTTGCCGTTGGTAGGCGTGATCAGGGTCAGGATCCGGTCGGCCTCGCCGTAATCGAAGCGCGACAGGACGATCGCATCGGTCGAATAGCGGCGCGGAATCGGCACGCTTCGCACGGTAGCACGAGCGCGGAGAATTGCCGGCCGCCGCGGATGATCCGCCGGCCTGCCGGCTGCGTACCCCCGACAGGCGCCGGTGCGGTTGCGTCCCCCGAACCGGCGCCTGATCGCGCCGCCCCGCAGCGCCGCGCACGGGCAGGACCGCACGAAACCCGGGCCAAGTATTCGCACCCGGACTGGTAGGTCCGATATCCGCGTCGAACTGGACCATTGTTAGCCGTCGACGGCAAACTCTGGGCGAAATCGCCCGTCTCGACCGCGCGGAGGGCGCCTAACAGTGACCTGGTGACGAAATGGCCGGGCCCGGTCGGCCGACCTGCAGCAACAGGCTACCGCGGGCTCGCATGTTTGCCGGAATCCCGCTACCATGCCCGCGAGATGACCACGGCCCAACCGGTCCTCGACGCCGCCGCCCTGATCGCCGACACGGAGCAGGAGATCCTGCGCGTCGTCGCCAATCAGGATTCCTCGACCGCCGGCGTCTACGAGATGATCCGCTACCACCTCGGCCTCGACGGCTCGGGTGCGGCGTCGGGCAAGCGGATGCGGCCGCTCCTCGGCCTGCTCGCGTATGCCTCGATCGCGGGCGACTACCGGCCCGCCCTGCCCGGCGCGGCCGCGGTCGAGCTCGGCCACAACTTCAGCCTCGTCCACGACGACATCGAGGACGGCGACCGGGAGCGTCGCCACCGGCCGACGGTCTGGGCGCTCCACGGCATCGCCCAGGCGATCAACACCGGCGACATGCTGTTCAGCCTCAGCCGGATGGCCCTCCACCGCCTGACCGACCTCGGCTTCAGCGACGCCAAGGTCCTCCGCCTGATGCGCCTGTACGACGAGACGTGCGTCGCCCTGTGCGAGGGCCAGTACATCGACATCGCGACGAGCGAGAACGACTCCCTGATGTCGGTCGATCTCTACTTCGACATGATCGGGCGCAAGACCGCCGCCCTGATCGCCGCCTCGATCGAGGCGGGCGCACTGCTCGCGACCGACGACGACGCGGTGATCGCCCGCTACCGGGCCTTTGGCTGGGCGCTCGGGCTCGCATTCCAGATCAACGACGATCTTCTCGGGATCTGGGGCGCCGAGCAGTCGACGGGCAAGGAGGCGTCCGATATCGCCCGACGCAAGAAGACGCTGCCGGTGATCTACGCGTTCGAGCATGCCGGACCCGAGGACCGCGAGCGACTCGCCGCCCTCTACGGCAACGGCGGCCCGAGCGGTGACGACGTCGCCGAGATCGTGGCGATCCTCGAGCGGAGTGGCGCCCGGGCCTTCACCCGCGACCAGGCCCGCCGCCACCGGGACGAGGCGCTCGCCGAGCTCGATGCCGCGGGTGTCGTCGAGCCGGCCGCGCGAGCCCGCCTCGAGGAGATCATCGTCTCGGTGATCAACGCCTGACCTGATGGCGGGCGATCGTCCCGATCCAACCGCCAGCCCTGAGACGCTCGGCGGGACGTCGGTCACCCTCGATCTCGAGGTCGACGACGTCGATGGCGCCGTCGAGCGGGCGGTGGCCGCCGGCGCGACGCTGATCCGTCCCCCGGACCATCCCGACAGCGGCGTCCGGGCCGGCAAGATCCGCGACCCGTTCGGCCACGTCTGGCTGATCACCCGGATCATCGACGACCGCGGGGATTGCCCGACCTAGCGGTCGCCGTCCTCGTCGGGGCGGGGGTCGTCGCCTTCCTCGTGACCGCGGCGGACGACGAGGACCTTGCCGACGCGCCGACCGTCGGTCGTCTCGACCGTGAGGGTCAGGCCGTTCACGTCGATCTGGTCGCCCGGGCTCGGCACCCCGCCGATCCGATGGTAGACGAGCCCGCCGACGGTGTCGTACTCGTCGTCGTCCTCGAGCTCGAGGTTCACGTCGAACAGCTCGGCCAGATCGTCGACGTCGGCCCGGCCATCGACCCGGGCCTCGTCGTCGGAAAGCCGGACGACCATCGGCTCTTCGGTGTCGTACTCGTCCTGGATCTCGCCGACGATCTCCTCGAGGAGGTCCTCGATTGTCAGCAGGCCGGCCGTCCCACCGTACTCGTCGAGGACGATCGCGATGTGGACCTTCCGCCGCTGGAACTCGTGAAGGAGATCGTCGATCGTCATGGACTCCGGCACGAACACCGGTGGGCGGAGGAGCGTCCGGACGGCAGGCCGCGGGTCGGAGCCCGACTTGAGGAACGGCAGGAGGTCCTTGGCGTAGAGGATCCCGACGACCTCGTCGATCGAGTCCTCGTAGACGGGGATCCGCGAGTGGCCTTCCTCGACGATCCGGTCGATCGCCTCCTCGAGCGTCGCCGACGCGGGCAGGGCGACGATCGCGATCCGCGGGACCATCACCTCGTGGAGGCGGCGCTCGCCGAGCTCGATGATCGAGTTGATCATCTGCTCCTCTTCGGCCTCGAGGACGCCCTGCTCTCCGCCGCGCTCGACGATGAGGCGGAGCTCCTCGGCGGTGATCTGGGCCTCGTTCGAGACGTTCGCCCCGAAGAGCTTCGTGATCCAGGCCGTGACGCCGGTCAGAACGCGGATCAGGGGCCCGAGGGCGCGGGCGAGGAACTCCACCGGCAGCGAGAGGGCAATCGCCACGCGCTCGGTATTGGCCAGGGCGAGGGTCTTGGGGACGAGCTCGGCGAAGATGATCGTGAACAGGGCGAGGATCACGGTGACGACGATCAGGGCGACGGTATCGGCGGCACCGTCCTTGCTCATCCCGAGCCCGACGAGGAACCGGCTGAACTGATCGACGAGACTGACGGCCGCGTAGGCCGACGCGAAGAAGCCGATGACCGTGAGGCCAAGCTGCGAGACGGCGAGGAACCGGCCCGGCTCCTCGAGGAGCCGGCGGACGCGGCGTGCCCCGCCGCTGCCTTCGTCCACCAGCTGCTCCACACGGCTCCGGCGGATCGAGACCAGGGCGATCTCGGCGGCGACGAAGAAGCCTTCGAGGAACGTCAGCAGGATCAGGACCAGGATGTCGATCACGATTCGGCCTTGCCCTCGGACGACACCTCGGGCTCTGGCGGGCGGGGCTCGCGGATCCGGGCCGGCATCCCGACGGCCAGCTTGCCTGCCGGAACGTCCCTCGTGACGACCGCCCCGGCGCCCGTCTTCGCGTCGTCACCGATCGTGAGCGGGGCGCGGAGCATCGTGTCGACGCCGAGGAAGACCCGCTTGCCGATCGTCGTCCGGTGCTTGTTCCGGCCGTCGAAGTTGGCCGTGATCGTGCCCGCCCCGACATTCGTTTCGTCGCCCAGCTCCGCGTCGCCGAGATAGCTCATGTGGTGCTGCTTGACAGCTCGCCCCAGTCGGGTGTTCTTCAGCTCGGCGAAGTTGCCGACCTCGGCGTCCGGCCCGACATGGGCGCCCGGCCGGAGGTGGCTGAACGGGCCGACCCGCGCGCCGTCCTCGATGGTCGATTGCTCGACGACGCTGGCCCAGACCAGGCAGCGGGCACCGATCGTGCTGTCGACGATCTGCGATCCCGCGCCGATCGTCGTCCCCTCCCCGACCGTCGTCGTGCCGCGGAGCGTGACGTTCGGCTCGAGGACGACGTCCTCGGCCAGGATCACCGTGGCGTCGACGTAGGCGGTCGAGGGGTCGCGC
>DASUPH010000262.1:0-3979 GCA_036276275.1 Candidatus Limnocylindrales bacterium | reverse complement strand
CGACAGCACCGCGGCGATCGGGATGCCGAAGATCGCGCCGGTCACGCCGGCGATCTTGCTCCCGACCAGGACGGAGCCGAGGACGACGATCGGATGGATCCCGACGGCCTCCTGCATCAAGCGCGGCTGGAGCACGTTCATGACGATCAGCCAGCCGAAGGCCATGAGGATGAGGGCAGGAAGGGCATGGTCGCCGGGCACGAGCAGGGCGACGATGACCGGCGGCGCCCACGCAACGAACGGTCCGAAGAACGGGATCGCCATGAGGACGCCCGCCGCGGCCGTCGTGACGGCGAGGTAGGGCAGCCCGAGAACGGCGCTCGTCACCGCCGCCACCGCGGCATAGACGACGCCGAGGATCGCCTGGCCACGGAGGAAGCCGCCGAACGAGCGGGCGACGCTGCGCTCCAGGAGCCGTGCCTCCTCCTTGCCGCTCGGCGGCACGACCCGGAAGAGGAACGAGAGGATCGCGTCGCGGTCGACGACCATGTAGAGCGACAGGATCAGGACGATCAGGAGGTTCCCGAGCGCCCCGAGGCTGGCCACGGCGAGCTGCTGGACGGGACCGGCCAGCTGGACGGCATAGTCGGCCAGGTTGTCGAGGAAGCTGGTGGCCTGGGTCAGGAGGTCGACCTGGCCGAGGCCGAGGTGGTTCAGCCGGTCCTGCCACGGGGCGAGGAGCCGCGGCAGGTCATTGCGCAGCCCCGGTACCGTGGCCACGAAGTCGCCGATCGACTGGGCAAGCGCGCCCGCCACGAGGACGACGACCAGGACGATCGCCCCCACGAGCGTCGCGTAGACGAGGACGACGGCGCCGACGCGCGGCAGGATCGGGACGAGGCGGACGAGGCCGGCGACGACTGGACTCAGGATGAAGGCCAGGAGCCAGGCCAGGAAGAACACGAGGATCACGTCGCCGAACGCGAAGAAGACGGTCGCCGCGAGCTCGATCGCGACCATCGCCAGGACGATGGCCCCGAGGACCAGCACCGCGGTCAGCCAGCGCGTTTGTCGGTCGGTCACCCGCTCAGCATCCTCGCGCCGTTCCTGCGAGGGGCTGCGCCCCTCCCCTTCGGCATCATGGTAGCCGCCGCCGCTTCACGGCGGATCACCTCCGGCTTTTGCGTCACGCTCGCGGGCGGCTCGACTTACACGGGGCGAGCACATCGGACCCGTTGGACGTCGGAAGGGACGTTACGGCTCGCGGGGCGCAAATCTCGTGCCGATTCGGCCCTTTTCCGACCCGCATCGGGTCGAACTCGTCGCTTGTGCTCGCGGGGCGTAAATCGAGCCTGGACCGAGACGGAGCGAAACAAAGCGCCTAGCGCAGACCCATCTTCTGGCGGACCTCGGCCATCGTCGCCGCGGCCTTCGGGGCGAGGCGGTCGGCTCCGGCCTCGAGGATCCCCTCGATTTCGCCCGGATGGGCCATCAACTCGGCGTACCGCTCGCGGGCCGGCGCGTAGTGGCGAATGATCCGCTCGGCCAGGAGCTTCTTCGTGTCGACGCAGCCCGTCCGCGCGGTCCGCTCGCCGTCCCAGATCTCCTCGTAGTCCGGCCCGAAGAAGCGGTGGAGCTGACAGACGTTGCAGATCTCCGGCCGGCCCGGTTGCGTCCGCAGGATCCGCTGGGTGTCGGCGACCATCGACATCACCTGCTTCCGGATCAGGTCCGGCTCGCCGAGGATGTCGATCGTGTTGCCGAGCGACTTGCTCATCTTGCGGGCGCCGTCGGTCCCGAGGACGACCGGCGCCTCGGTGAACACGGCCTCGGGTTCCGGGAAGGTCTCGCCGTAGCGCCGGTTGAACGCCCTCACGATCTCGCGCGACAGCTCGAGGTGAGCCGCCTGATCCTTGCCGACCGGCACCAGCGAGGCCTTGTAGATCACGATGTCGGCCGCCTGCAGGACCGGGTAGGTCAAGAGGCCGTGGTTCACGTCGTCGGGCTGCTGCTGGACCTTCTCCTTGTAGGTCGGCGTCCGCTCGAGCCAGCTGACCGGGGTGACCGTGCACAGCAGCCAGGCCAGCTCGGTGTGCTCCGGGCGATGACTCTGGACGAAGAGCGTGCATCGATCGGGATCCAGGCCCAGGGCCAGCAGCCCGGCCGCCATCTCGCGTGTCCGCTGACGGAGCAGCACCGGGTCGTGGGTGCTCGTCAGGGCGTGGTAGTCGACGATGCAGTAGATCGCCTCGTACTCGGCCTGGAGCGCGACGTAGTTGCGGATCGCGCCCAGGTCGTTCCCGAGATGGACGATCCCCGATGGCTGGATCCCCGAGAAGATGCTGGGCCGGGCGTCGCTGGTCGAGGCGGCGGGGCGAGCCGCGGCGGAGACGATCGTCATGGGCGGCGAGTGTAGCGCCGCAAGACGGCGGTGATTCCGGACACCGATCCCGTTCGGGGCTCGGCCGCGCTCGGCTACCATTCGGCCGATGCCCATGCCGTCACGAGCCCATCGGCGATGAGCCGGCGAAGCCGCGCGCCACTCCGCGTCGCGGTTCTCGGGGCGGGGACGGTCGGACGCGAGGTCGTCGCCGCGCTGTGCGAACGCGCCACGGAGCTGAGCGCCGCGGACGGCACACCGCTCACGCTGGCGGGCATCGCGATCCGCGACGTCGCCCGAGCCCGCGCGGCCGGCATGCCCCCGGACCTCCTGACCGACGCACCCGCCCATCTCGTCGCCTCGCCCGACACCGACGTGATCGTCGAGCTCATGGGTGGCGAGGAGCCGGCCCGGACGCTGATCGCCGCGGCGCTCACCGCGGGCAAGGCGGTGGTGACGGCCAACAAGCACGTCATCGCCCACCACGGCGCCGAGCTCGAGACGCTCGCCCGGCGGACCGGCGCCGCCCTCCGCTTCGAGGCGTCGGTCGGCGGCGGGATCCCGGTCCTCGGGCCCATTGCGACCGAGCTCGCCGGAAACCGCCTGACCGCCGTCCGGGGGATCGTGAACGGGACGACGAACTACATCCTCACCGCCATGGCGGACGAGGGTCGCGACTACGACGAGGTCCTCGCCGCCGCCCAGGCGGCCGGCTACGCCGAGGCCGATCCGAGCGGCGACGTCGAGGGTCACGACGCGGTCAACAAGCTGGTCATCCTCGCTCGTCTCGCCTTCGGGGTGTGGCTCGACCCGGCCGACGTGATCACCGTCGCGACCGAAGGGCCGGGAGCTGGTCGGCCCGGGATCACCGGCGTGGGCGCTGCCGACCTGGCCGCCGCCCGCGCCTCCGGCGGCGTGATCAAGCTCATCGCCGAGGCGGTCCGCGCAACGGCCGGCGGATCGCCGACCGCCGGCGTCCTGCCAAGAGTCGTCGACGCCGGCTCGGCGCTCGGCCGGACGGCCGGCGTCCTCAACCGGATCGAGGTCGACGGCGATCCCGTCGGGACCGTCGCCTTCTCGGGACCCGGCGCCGGCGGCCCCGCGACCTCGAGCGCGGTCCTCGGCGATCTCGTCGCCATCGCCAACGGGCTCGGCAGCACGTGGGCCGGCCTGCCGCCGGCCATCGTGGCCGTGGCCGTGGCCAGGTGAGGCGGGTGACCCGGTGAGCGCGGTGGCCCGATGAGCGGCGATCGAGCGACCGTGACGCCCGCCAGCGCGCCGGTTGGGGGGAGCGGCTCGACCTACGCCCGGCCCACCCTGGTCGAGCGCTATCGCGCGTTCCTGCCCGTGACCGACACGACCCCGACCGTGAGCCTGGGCGAAGGCCTGACGCCGCTCGTCCATCTCCGCCGGCTCGGCCCGCGGCTCGGCCTGGCGAACCTCCGGGTGAAGGTCGAGGGCCAGAACCCGACCGGGTCGTTCAAGGACCGCGGGATGGTCGTGGCGGTCGCGCGTGCCGTCGAGGCGGGCGCGCGGGCGATCATCTGTGCCTCGACGGGCAACACGTCGGCGTCCGCGGCGGCGTACGGTGCCGCCCATGGCCTCGAAGTCGTCGTCGTGCTGCCGTCGGGCAAGATCGCGATGGGCAAGCTCCTCCAG
>DASUPH010000261.1:0-7230 GCA_036276275.1 Candidatus Limnocylindrales bacterium | reverse complement strand
GACCTCGGAGTCAGCTCCGTGTCGGGCCGGTGCGGGCTCACGCTGGTCCAGGCCGGCCCCTATCCCTACACCGACGCGATGGGTGAGGATCGGATCCTGATCCTGACGTTCAACGGGCCGGTTTCGGCGGACGACGTCACGGTGTCGATCCTCGACCGCACGGTCGACTGACACCCGCGGACCGACGGCATCCCTGCCGACGGGTTGGGCTTCTGTGGGGGCATGAAGACGAACCTGGAAGAGCCCGGGCGGCACACGCCGCCCGGGCTCATCTCGAACGCCGTCAGTTGCCGATCGTCCTCGGCCGATTGAGCGGCAATCCGGTCTCGCCGACGTCGACCTTGAAGATCTTCCAGGCGTCGGGATTGGTGGCTGGCTCGAGGTCGCCGTTCGTGACGAGCAGGGACTTGCCCTTGAACGCGAGACCCCAGGGCGAGTGGAACCGCGGATCGGAGATCCGACGGGTCTCGTTGCCGGCGGGGTCGAGAACCGCGATCTGGTTCGGACCGAGCAGGCTGACGTAGAGGTTGCCCGACTTCGCGAACGCCAGGCCCGTCGCCTGCGGCCACTCCTGGCCCTGGACGACCGGGAAGACGTGGACGAGCTCGAGATCGGCCGCCGTCGGATGCTCGACGAGCCGGACCCGATAGATGACCGCCGAGAACAGCGGATCCACGGAGACCGTGATCGAGACGTAGAGCCACGTGCCGGTCGGGTCGATCCGGCCGCCCAGCGGCCCACCGGCGAAGCCGAAGGCGCCCGTCAGCCGCGGATCGGTGAACCAGATCTTCGCCGTGCCGTCGGGCTCGACCCGCCAGATCCGCGGCTTGTCGTCCGGCACGTACAGGTTTCCGGTCTTGTCGAAGACGAGGTCGTTCCACATCGACAGCATCCAATCGCCCGCGAGGCCGGTGCTCGCCGGCACACGGGAGAAGACCTCGGGGGCGGCCGGGTGGTTGCCCAGGCCGAGCCGCAGGATCCGGCCGTTCATGTCGGCGACGTACAGCTGGTGATGGGGACCCGGATTGCCGTCGAGGGCGAGACCGAACAGGCCCATGTCGGAGTTCTCGGCCGTGTCGATGACCGTGGTCCCGACCAGGCGGCCGTCCTCGTCGTACGCGAAGACGCGCTCGTCGTCCGAGTTCTGGTGTCCGGCGAAGAAGTCGCCGGCGCTCGTCGAGACGTAGATGCGGTCGTCGTCGACGGCAATCCCGAACGGGTGCCCGGGTGCGGGCGCGCTCGCGAAGACCGAAACGGCGTCCGACGCCGACCGGGCTGCCGTCGACCCGCTGCCGAGCCCCATGGTCACCAGTGCCGTGGCCGCCGCAACGCGTGCGACGCTCCACCATGTCTGTCGTTTGCCGCTCTGCCGCGTCATCGCCTGTCCTCCTCGAGTCGGGCGAGACCGGTCATTTCCGTCGCGCCGCCGTCAAGAGGACGACGATCCAACGGCCAGGAATCGACAGGGCGGCCACGGTCCCGACATGCCGAAGGGCGGAGCCCCCGACTCCGCCCTTCGTTTCCCTCGGGTCGTTCTGCGATCAGCGAGCGACACCCTCCGTGGCGAGGATCTCCTTGGCCTTCGCCGGGTTGTTCGTCACGAAGGCGACGCTGACGTTGTTGCCGTCCATGCCGGTCGGCATGATCGCCTCGATGTTGACCCCGGCGTCGGCCAGGCGACGGGCGACCTTGCCGAGGGTGCCCGGGCTGTGGGCGATGCTGACCTCGGTCGCCTCGAACTCCTTGAAACCGACCTTCATGGCCTCGAACACCGAGCGAGCGGCTGCGTCGTCGGCCGTCGTGATCGCGGCGCGACCGCTGTCGCCACAGGTCGCCCCGGCGACCCCGGTGATGTTGATGCCCTTCGCGCCGAGTGCCTCGGCGAGGCCGGCGAGCGCACCGGTCTTGTTCTCCAGATCGACCAGGAACGCGATCATCGCGTAGACCTCCTCGATACACGTTGCCCGTCCGAGATGGCTGGCGCCGCCTCGAGGGCGGGTCGGGAGACCCTGAATCTTACCCCCGCGGTCCAGCCGGAGCCATCCCGGCGCCATCCCGGAGAGACGCCACGCCAGCGCGTCGTCCCGCCCCGCGGCCCGCGGCCTGCGTTCCGTTGACGGTCCCGATCGGCCCGAGGATCATCGACTCCTGGGGTGTGGGTGCAATCCGACGGAGGGACGGTCGATGGCGGCAATGAGCGGGACGGTGACGCGCGAGAAGACGGCCGATGCCCTGGTCGGACGCCTGTTCGAGGCGACGCTCGGCATGATGGACATCATGTCGGTCCACGTCGGCGACCGGCTGGGGCTCTACCGCGCGCTTCGCGACGGCGGGCCCGCGACGACGACCGAGCTCGCGGCCCGGGCCGGCATCGACGAGCGCTACGCCCGAGAGTGGCTCGAGCAGCAGGCGGTCACCGGGATCCTCGACGTCGCCGAAGCGTCCGCGCCGGCCGAGCGGCGCCGCTACTCGCTGCCCGACGCCTACGTCGAGCCCTTGCTGAACCCCGACAGCCTGCTGTCGATCGCGCCGATGGGCCGCTCGATCGTCGCCTGCGCCCAGGTCATGCCCAAGCTCCTCGAGGCGTACCGGACCGGGGGCGGCGTGGACTGGGCCGATTACGGGCCGGACATGATCGAGGCCCAGGGCGACTTCAACCGGCCGTGGCTCGTGAACGCCTTCGGGTCGGAGATCCTGCCGGCGATCCCGGAGATCCACCTGCGGCTGACGGCCGATCCGCCGGCCCGGGTGGCCGACATCGCCTGCGGCGTCGGCTGGGCATCGATCGCGATCGCCCGCACCTACCCCAAGGTTCATGTCGACGGCTTCGACCTCGATCCGTCGTCGATCGAGCTCGCCCAGGCGAACGCCGAGCGGGCCGGCGTGGCCGAGCGCGTGACGTTCGCCGTGCGCGACGCGGCCGACCCGGCCGCCGCCGGCCAGTACGACGTCGCCGTCGTGATCGAGGCCATCCACGACCTGGCCCGCCCGGTCGAGGTGCTGGGCGCGATCCGGACGATGCTTCGCCCGGGCGGCATCGCGCTGATCGCCGACGAGAAGACCGCTGACGCCTTCAACGCGCCGGCCGGCGAGACCGAGCGGATCTACTACGGCTACAGCCTGTTCACGTGTCTACCGGCCGCGATGACCGAGCGCCCGACGGCCGCCACCGGCACCGTGATGCGGGCCGACACGCTCCGCCGCTACGCCAGTGAGGCCGGCTTCAGCGACCTCGAGCAGCTCGACGAGCCGGCGCTCGACATGCTCCGCTTCTACCGGCTCACGCCGTAGTCGCCCATTTGACGTTCCGTCCGGCCCGCGGTCATCGACAATGACGGCCCACACCCAAAGGAGGCGGAACGCCATGGCCCTCGCCGATTCACCGTTCTTCGCGAGCCTGCCGGCCCACGACATCGAGCGCGCGAAGCGCTGGTACGCGGACAAGCTCGGGCTGACGCCGACGACCGATCTCGGTGTCGCCGGACAGCTCTATGCCACGGGCGGCGTCCAGTGGCTCATCTACCAGACGCCGTCTGCCGGGACGGCCAAGAACACGCTCGGTGGCTGGGCGGTTTCGGACATCGACGCGACGATGGCCGAGCTCCGAGCGAAGGGCGTGACGTTCGAGGAGTACGCCCTCGGCGACCAGGGACCGACGACCGAGAACGGCGTGTCCCGCGACCCGTCCGGCGGCGCATCGGCATGGTTCGTCGACTCCGAGGGCAACATTCTCGCGATCACGCAGTTGCCACCCGGCATGTCGATGACGGGTGGCAGCTGACGGCGACTGAGGTCAGTCGCGAGGGGTCGGCGAGAGGAAGCCGATCGCCTTGACGGCGACGACCGCGGCGGCGCCGAACGAGGCAACCGCCAGGGCTGCGAACGCCCACCAGAGAGCCGCGAATTGCTCGGCGAGAGCGGCGTCGGCGGTCGACACGGGCAGGTGGTAGGCCGCGGCGATCGGCACGGCGATCGGGAAGGCGATCGCGAGTGCGACGAAGGTCACGCCGACGACGGTGAGGACGGTCACGACGACGGCGACGACCAGGCCGACGGCGAGGGCAGCGGCGGCACTCGGGCCGCGACGGCCTTCGGTGCTGGGCTGGGCGATGGATGCGGTCACGGGAGCCTCCGGTTCTCTTGACGGGGGGATGACTTCATGCTGCGAGCGTGATGCCGACGGGGCCTGACGAGCCATCGTCATCCGGCGGCTCCAGCATCGGCCGAATGACCGCAAGGGTTCGGTCGGTCATCGCCTGCGATCGACTGCCGCGGTATCGTGTCGGGACCGATCCAGACCCCCGGCCGAAGGAGAGCGCCATGGCTGTCGCACGTGTCACCGAGATCAGCTCCACCTCGCCGAAGAGCTTCGACGACGCGATTCAGCAGGGCATCGCTCGAGCGACGAAGACGCTCCGCGGCGTCCGCAGTGCCTGGGTCAAGGAGCAACGGGTCGACATCCGGAACGACAAGATCACCGAGTACCAGGTCAACCTGATGGTGACGTTCGTCCTCGAGGACTGACGGCGACTTCGCAATGGCCTCCTACAAGCTCAATCGTCGTGCCGTGGCGCACGCGCGCAAGCTCATCGACGCCGGGCAGGTCGTGCTCGACAGCGACTGGGGCGAGGTCGGGCCGACCGCCGACGAGGAGAACGCGTTCCTGAAGACGCACTCCTGGAAGGAGTACGGCGACTGGCACCTCGGCCTGACGGACGGCGCGTCCGACGAGACGAAGGCCCGCCACGCGTTCGTGTTCGGCGACTTCCGGCGGGTCCACCGGACGGCCCTGATCGCCTGCGTCTACCGCGCCGCGGAGTGGCGCCACAAGGCGGTCGAGCTGGCCGCCCACCGGCTCCTGCAGCAGCTCGACAAGAAGAGCGGCTGAGCCGCGGCCGCCCCGCGACCCCCGCGGTCGCTATCGGCGACCCCCTGCCCGATCTCGGCCAGAATCCCGTCCCGTGGGCGGTATCCGCCTGCCCGCCCCCTTTCCGGGACAGATTCTCGCCCCGTGAGAGCCAGGCCCAGACGAGGACATGAATCGGCCGGTCCCGGCGCCCAAGCGGGCCGGTCCACGCGCGATGACATCGGTGGCCACGCCCAAATCGCCGTCCCGGCCGGCCCAACTCCCACCCCGTGGGAATCTGTCCCCGAATCGGGGGGCACGAAAATGCCGTGATTGAACCATCGGAGCAGGTAGGAACCTCTCCAATGTGACCGCGCCAACCGGGGCGGTCGCGAGGGAAGGAGAGACGGGTGCATCGAGCGCTCGTGGATCGCGCGAGGCAGGGCGACGGAGAGGCCTTCGACGCCCTGGCACGCGTGGTCGGCGACCGGTGCATGGCGATCGCGTGCCGGATCCTGCGCGACGCCGACCTGGCCGAGGACGCGGCGCAGGCCGCGCTCATCGTCGCCTGGCGCGAGCTGCGAACGCTTCGCGATCCCGATCGCTTCGAGCCCTGGCTCCATCGGATCCTGACCAACGAGTGCTACGCCGTGGCCAGGCGACAGCGCCGCTGGTCGGCCGACGTCCGGAAGCTCCCGCCGCAGGACCAAGCGGACAGCGGCGAGATCCTCACCGTCAACGACCGCGACCAGCTCGAGCGCGCCTTCCGGAGGCTCACCCTCGAGCAGCGCACCGTGCTCGTCTTCCACCACTATGTCGGGCTGCCCCTCTCTGAGGTCGCCGACCGCCTCGACATTCCCCTCGGGACCGCGAAGTCCCGTCTTCATCACGCGACGGCGGCGTTGCGGGCCAGCCTCGAGGCTGACGCCCGCACGCCATCTGCGTCGCAGGAGCGACTCGCATGACGGCCCCGCGCGACCCCGATCTGCTCATCCGGGCCTTCCTCGCGGAGGGCCAGGCGGAGCTGCCCGATCGGGCGTACGACGCCGTGCGCCAGAGCGTCGACCGAACACGTCAACGGGTGGTCGTCGGCCCGTGGAGGGAACCCCGAATGTCCACTGTCGCGCGCGTCGCGATCGCGGCGGCCGCCGTCCTGGTCGCCGCCATCGTCGGCTTCAGGCTCGCGCCGTCATCGAACGTCGTGAGCCCCGGGCCATCGTCGCCGACCCCGACGGCGAGCCCCAGCACGAGTCCCCGCCCGAGCGCAAGCGCGAGCGCGGGGCCCCTCGCCTACGCGTGGCCGCGGACCCTCGCCCCCGGGTCGTATTCCACGAGCCTGAGCTGGGATCCCTTCTACGTCTTCCGGTTCACGGTTCCGAAGGGCTGGGAGAGCCGCGATATCGAGATCATCAAGAGCGACCGGATGGCGCTCCAGTTCTACTTCGTCGACAACGTCGTCGTCGATACCTGTACGGAGACGCTCAAGAACCCGCCGATCGAGAAGTTCCCGGGCGCCGTCTCGACGGCGCTCTCGAAGCTCGTCAAGCTCACCGCCGGTCCGCGAACCACGACGGTCGGCGACCGCGAGGGCACGTACGTCGAGTTCACCGTCGGGCCCGACTTCGGCTGTGCACCCAGCGAGTTCCGCCTGTTCAAGCTCCGCCCAGGAACGTGCGGCGAAGGCTGCGGAGGCCTCGGCCCACCCTGGAAAGGGCTGGAGTTCGGCGGCGTCCAGGAGCACAACCGGATGTGGATCCTGACCGTCGGACGCGGACACGTCGTCATCAACGCGGTGTGGACGTCCAAAGCCACGGCGGCCGATCTCGCCGAGCTCCAGGAGGTGATCGACTCGATGCGCGCCGACACGCCGAACGCGACGGAGCCGCCCCATCCCGAGTCGATCAGCCCGTAGCTCGGCGTCGTCCCATCCCTGATCTTCGCCAGATTCCCGTCCCGTGGGAGTTGCTTACCATCCGGCCCCGATTCCGGGCCAGATTCCCGCCCCGTGCGAGTCAGGCCGAGCCGAGCAGGCAAATCCAGCGGCCACAGCGTCCGGGCGGGCCGATCCACGCTCGAGGTCGGTGGTCGCCACGCCACGATCGCAGTCCGGACCGGCCCAACTCCCACCCGGTGCGAATCTGTCACGGAATCCCCGTCCGTCGACCCATAGCTCCCACACGGTGGGAATCCGGCCGGGCGGCACTACGACCGGCACCGACGGGTCCGGCGGTCGTGCGGCCGGCGGATTCCCGTGAGGCCCGCGGAGCGTAACCGGGTCGGCTTTGGCCGGCCGCGATCAGGCACAGTACGCCCGATGCGGATCCTCTTCGTCTCCGCCGGCGCGCTCGGGCACGTCCACCCGATGGTGCCGCTCGCCCGGGCCC
>DASUPH010000260.1:0-2720 GCA_036276275.1 Candidatus Limnocylindrales bacterium | reverse complement strand
GACCGGGCGACGCTGGCCGTGTTGCTTGCCCGCGCCCGGGATGCCGGCCTGACCCGCGCCTTCGTCGTCGGTGGCGACGCGGACGAGCCGGGCGAGTACCTCGACGGGTTGTCGCTCCTCCGGGCGATGACGGAGCTCGGGCATCCGTTCGAGACGCTCGGCTGCCCGGCCTATCCCCAGGGCCATCCCGACATCCCGGACGCGGCACTGGTCGCCGCGCTCCGGGACAAGGCCGGCTACGTCGACCACGTCACCACCCAGATGGATTTCGACACGGGCGCGATCGCTCGCTGGGTCCGGGCGCGTCGGGCGGAGGGCTTCGCGCCGGATGTCGTCGTCGGCGTGCCGGGTGTCGCGGATCCCCAGAAGCTCCTTTCGATCGCGGCCCGGATCGGGGTCAAGGACGCGAAACGGTTCCTTGTGAAGAACCTCCGGTTCGTCACCGGTCTCGCCCGCTCCGGCGGCTTCTACAAGCCGACCGGGTTCGTCGAGGCGCTCGCCCCGCTCCTCGCCGATCCCGTGGCCCGGGTCACCGGGCTCCATCTCTACACGTTCAACGCCGTCGAGGCGACCGAGGCCTGGCGCCGGTCCATGGTCGAGACGCTGGGCGGCGCCGCTGGTTGATGGCCGGCGGGCGCCGGAGCGTGGCCGGGCCGATCCGGGACGAATGGATTGCCGTCAAAGGGCCCGATCGGGCCATGCGCGCCACGCGATGCGAGCCTAGGATGCCGGGACGCGCCCCGCGCAGGAGGTTCCCCCCTTGGCCCGATACCGCCGGACGACCGCGGATTCCACTCGTTCGCCGATCCGCGTCGTCGTGATCGAGCCGAGCGAGATCCTGAGCATCGGGGTCCGCGAGATCTTCGGCCGGGCCCACGGGATCGAGGTGGTCGGCTATGCCGCCACCCCGGCCGAGGCCATCGCGCTCGTCGACGACGAGGCTCCCGACGTCGTGCTCGTCGACGTCAACCTGCCCGAGACGGAGGCGACGGAGGTGACGCGGCGGCTGCACCAGGGTGCACCGAACTCAGCACTCGTGGTCATGGGCGCGGACGACGACGCGAGCATCCTCGGCGCGGCCGAGGTCGGGGCGGTCGCCCGCGTCGCCGACTGGGCCGACGCCGCCGAGCTGGTCGCCACGATCCGGCGTGCGGCCGACGGCGATGACCCGTTGAAGGACGAGCTCATCGGTCGACCGGATCTCATGGAACGGATCGTCGACGGGATGCGCGAGTCGATGCTCGTCGACTTCCAGCCGCCGACCACGCTCACGGCACGCGAGCTCGCGGTCCTGACCCAGGTCGCCGCGGGCCTGGGGAATCGGGAGATCTCGGAGGTCCTCGGCCTGAGCCAGCAGACGATCAAGAACCACCTGTCCACGATCTACCACAAGCTCGGCGTCCCGAATCGAACGCATGCCGTCATGTACGCCAGCCGCCAGGGGTGGCTGGACCTGGCAGATGTCCCCGACAGCAAACGGGTGCCGGCTCGGAGCGACTAGCTCTCCGGGCGCCGGCTCGAGGGCGGGTGCGGGCGAGAAGCGACCGGCGGCGTATCCTCGCTCGATGACGACGACCGAACGCGCCCTCGAATCCGCCTCGACCGCGGCCACCGCCGATCTCCTCGACGCCGCCAACGCGATTCAGCCCGACGTGATCGCGATCCGGCGGCGCATCCACCGCCAGCCCGAGATCGGGCTCGACCTGCCGAAGACCCAGGCGGTGATCCTCGACGAGCTCGAGAAGCTCGGTCTGAAGGGCCGCCGCGGCAAGGCCCTGAGCTCGGTCGTCGCCGTGATCGAGGGCGCTCGGCCCGGCCCGACGATCCTGCTCCGGGCGGACATGGACGCGCTCCCGGTCCACGAGGACACGGGGCTCGACTTCAGCTCCGAGGTCGACGGGGCGATGCACGCCTGCGGCCACGACACCCACGTCGCGATGCTGCTGGGCGCCACTCGTCTCCTCCTGGAGCGGCGAGCCGAGCTGCCCGGCAAGGTGATCCTGATGTTCCAGCCCGGCGAGGAGGGTCTGGCCGGCGCGAAGGCGATGCTCGAGGAAGGCCTCCTCGATGCCGCCGGCGAGACCCGCCCGACCGGCGCCCTGGCCGTTCACATCGGGACCCGCTATCCGACGGGCGAGGTCCATCTTCGGCCCGGTCCCCAGATGGCGGCGACCGACGTGATCCGGATCACCGTCCGCGGTCGGGGCGGCCATGCCTCCTCGCCGCATCTCGCCCTCGACCCGATCGCGGTCGCGGCCGAGATCGTCCTCGCCCTCCAGGCGATGGTCACCCGCCGGATCGACGCGTTCGATCCGGCCGTCGTCACGATCGCCCAGATCACGTCGGGAACGACGAACAACATCATCCCGGAGACCGCCTTCCTGTTCGGGACGATCCGGACCGTGTCGGAAGAGACGCGGAAGGAGGTCCGGACGGGTGTCAGGCGGGTCGCCGAGGGGATCGCCGCCGCCCATGACGCGACCGCCGAGGTCGATCTTGAAGCCGGCTACCCGGTAACGATCAACGATCCGGAGTACGCCGACTTCGTCCTCGACACGGCACGCTCGCTCGTCGGCCGCGACCGGGTGGTCGCGATGAAGGCCCCGATCATGGGCGCCGAGGACTTCTCGTACGTCCTCCAGCAGGTTCCCGGCGCGATGGCGTTCCTGGGCGCTCGGCCGGACGGTCTTGACCCGGCCACTGCACCGCACAACCACTCG
>DASUPH010000259.1:0-3107 GCA_036276275.1 Candidatus Limnocylindrales bacterium | reverse complement strand
TAATCGACCCCCGGGAGTGCCCGCTCAAAGCGATCCACCCGAACGCGAGACGCGCTGGGCACGGGCGAGATGGAGTTCAAGGCAGCTCGGAGGGAGGGACTCGCATGTCCAGGGACACGCGTACCGGAGCGAAGGTCGCCGTCGATCGGATCCCGGCGAGGCTCCGCGCGACGCGGCTGCTCGTCGGCGTCGTCACCGTTCTGGCCCTGTCAACCGGGCTCGTCTCGGCCTCCATCCCGAACTCGCAGACCGGGGTCATCAGCGGCTGTGTCAACAAGTCCGATGGCACCCTCCGCCTGATCGACGCCGAGGCGGGTCAGTCGTGCAAGAAGTCGGAACAGGCAGTCTCCTGGAGCCAAACCGGGCCGCGGGGCCCGCAGGGACTCCCCGGTGCGGCCGGAGCTCCGGGCCCAGCGGGCCAGCCGGGCGCGCCGGGAGCGCCGGGTGCGCCGGGTGCGCCGGGGGCTCCGGGAGCGCCTGGTGTCGCCTCCCTCGACGCTCTCGCCGGGACGGCCTGCGTCCGCGACAACGGGACCGGTGGCACGGTCGTGATCACCATCGGATCGGACGACTCGATCGTGTTCAGCTGCCGCGGCACGACGCCGAACTGGTGCCTGACGAACACGCCTGTCGTCGGGCCGCACATGAACGTCGTGTGCCACGAGGACACCGACACCCTGACCTTCACCTGCGACACGACCTGGCACGACATCAATCGCGACCACGCCGACGGCTGCGAGGCCCAGCTCGAGACGCTGCCCCAGACGGTCGGGACCGTCCAGGCCGCAGCCGACCTGCTGCTCCTCGGGACGCACGACTTCGCCGTGGCCGCGAGCTGCGCCGGCACGATCCAGGTTGGCTGCAACAATGGCGCACCGGTCGACCCGCTGCCCCACTTCGCCGTGACCGGGACCAATGTCATTGCCCTCGACTCGAACGGGAGCTTCACGTTCTCGGCGGATGTGAGCGTCGTCACCGTGAGCCCCATTCCCGTCGCCGTCAGCGGCGCCCAATGCGGGCTCAACGTGAACACGGCCGCCGGGGCCTTGCCCAACGCCCACGTCGCCGGAAGCGTGATCTTCAGCAATCACGATGTCGAGGTGGGACCGCCGAACCGGATCGATCTCGGGTCGTTGTCGCTGACCGGCATCGAGAGCGAGGACTTGAACTTCACCGGAGGGTTCCTCTGCTCCATCGCGAACGTCGGCATCGGGTTCTTCATCGGAACCCTGACGAGCTCGCTCCAGGATTACCTGCGGAGCGTCGGGGGCCTGTGCGGTGCGCCCGGTCCGGAGGTCTTCATCGTCTGCCCGGACCCGCCGTGGTGGGCGACCTGACGCCCGGCGGGCCCGTGTCGGACGGGCGGACGAGGCATCAGGCGGCGCCGGTGTCCCGTCGGGCGAGCTGCTTGAGCAGCCGGTCGATCGAATCGAGGAAGGGCTCCGTCAGCTCCCGGGGGAGCACGTCGCGGATCGAGTCCTTCGGGCCATATGCCGCCCGGGCCCGCATCGCGACCTGGCGGAGGCCCCGCGGCTCATCGTCGCGGAGCCGGTCGGGCATGGGCTCGAAGTAGGCGGTCCAGCGGTCCACGCCGGCGGCCTGCAGGGCGGCGACAACCTGGTCCGCGATTCGAGCCGCGGCCAGTCCGGCTTCGTCGACCGCCGGCAGCTCGTGGCGGGCCGGCCCACGGCGATCGAGCGCCGAGCGCGATCCGTGGTCCCGCTCAGGCATCCGGCCCGGCGACGACGAGCGGCAGTCGCTTCCGCTCCGAACCGTTGACGAGGATCCGGAACGAGTAGTCGCCGGGTGCGGGGAACGCGACGTTCCAGAGGTCGATCGAGAAGGTCAGGATCGTGTCCCGGCCGTCGCCGTGGCCGCGGGCGACGAGGCTACCGGTCCCGCCCGCGACCTCGGCGCCGTCGGGGTCGAGGAGGACGAACCGGATCTCGTGTTCGCGGTCGACCTCGGGCGACGTGATCATCAGCCCGAGGACGAGGGCGATGTGCGGATGCCGGACCGGAAAGGTCCGCGCGCCGATCCGCGAGACGCCGCCGCCGAGGACGTGGAACTTCTGGCCCGGCAGGGTCTCGGCCGCGTCGGCGAGGAAGGCGTACTCGATCTCGGGCATCGACCCATCCTAGCGGGCGCGGCTTCCCCGGCGCTCAACCCACGCCCGGCACCGAATTTCCCACCGGGTCGCCTCGTGCCCGCCGGCTGGTCGCAAGTGCCCATGCCGTGGGACGCGTCCACCGGGGTTTACACCGGGCGAGCACAAGCGACGTGTCTGGGCATCAAAGGAGTCGAATCGGTCGATTCGTGCTCATGGGGCGAGAAATGCGTGCAGTTCGGGGGCCGAAACGCGTCGGGCTGGTCGCATGTGCTCGTGGGGCGTAAGTCTGGCGCCGGAGCGTAAGTTCGGCGCGGAGGCGGGCCCGCGCCAGGGTCGGCGCCGGGCCCGGCGCCCCTACCCTACCTCGAGCTGGCGGCCGCGGCTCGCTTCCGGCTCGGCGTGATCCGGACCGCCGGCCCGTGCCCACTCCCGTTCGACCCGTTCCCACCGCCCCGGCCCGCCTCGTCGGCGAACGAGACATCGGACAGCGGGACGAGCGGCTCGCCGCGGAGCACCCGGGCGAGGTACTCCCCCGTCGCGGAGTCCGGTGTCGCGGCGACCTTCTCGGGCGTGCCCTCCGCGATGATCCGGCCGCCCCGGGCGCCGCCGGCCGGACCCAGGTCGACGATCCAGTCGGCCGTCTTGATGACGTCCAGGTTGTGCTCGATCACGAGGACAGTGTTGCCGCCGTCGACCAGCCGGTGGAGCACCTCGAGCAGCTTCTCCACGTCGGCGAAATGGAGCCCGGTCGTCGGCTCGTCCAGGACGTACAGCGTCCGACCGGTCGCCCGCTTCGAAAGCTCGGTCGCGAGCTTGACCCGCTGGGCCTCGCCACCCGAGAGCGTCGTCGCCGGCTGGCCCAGGCGGATGTAGTCGAGCCCGACGTCGTGCAGCGCCTGTAGGCGGCGCTTGATCTTCGGGATGTGCCGGAAGAACTCGAGCGCCTCCTCGACCGGCATGTCGAGCACGTCGGCGATCGTCTTGCCCTTGAAGCGGA
>DASUPH010000258.1:0-19175 GCA_036276275.1 Candidatus Limnocylindrales bacterium | reverse complement strand
ATCTCGGCGAGCTTGACCTTCACGACCTCCTCGCGCGACGTCGGGACGTTCTTGCCGACGTGATCGGCCCGGATCGGCAGCTCGCGATGGCCGCGATCGACCAGCACCGCCAGCCGGATCGCCTGCGGCCGCCCGAAGTCGACCAGGGCGTCCATTGCCGCCCGGATCGTCCGGCCCGTGTAGAGCACGTCGTCGACGAGGACGACCGTCGAGCCGTTGAGGTCGAACGGCAGGTCGGTGCCCTTGACGACGGGTTGCTGGGCGACGAGCGACAGGTCGTCGCGGTAGAACGTGATGTCGAGCGCACCGACCGGGACGTGGACGCCCTCGTGCTCGGCGATCGATTCGGCGATCCGCCGGGCGAGCGGCACGCCCCGCCGCTGGATCCCGACGAGGGCCAGACCGGCCGTCCCTGCCTGCTTCTCGACGATCTCGTGCGAGATGCGGATCGTCGCCCGACGGATCTCGTCCGCGGTCATGATCTGACGGCCGGTCATCGCTCCTTCCCGGGCCTCTCTGGGCTCACATTCGACCTCACGGGGCCGATCGAAAGGGTTCGAGAGAAGCATACTCGGTGGCTGTCGAACACAGTCGCGTGCGACGGTCAGTAGACCGAGACCGTCACCCAGGTGGTGCCGGCGTACCGGGGGCAGCCGCAGATCGCAAAGAAGTCCGGGGTGTAGAGGTCCACGATCCGGTTCCGGTACGAGGCGATCGGGCCGTAGTCGTTGACGACCCGCTCGACGCAGCCGCCGGCGCCGCAGACGATGACGGTCGTGCCCCGGGGCAGGCGCATCGCCGTCGTCCCGTTGGCGTAGAACGTCGCGTAGCCGGTCAGGCGATAGCGTGGCGGCTTCAGGGACGAGCCGCTGCGTGCGGCCGGCACGACGACCCGCGGTCGACCGACCACGACCCGGACGGGCTCGGTGCCGGGTTCCGTCAGGGTGGTCGAGGCACCGATCCGGCCGGCCGACACGAGGGCGTCGTCGAGCGGACCGACGGCGAGCGCCTCCGTCGCAAACGCCGGGACCTGGACCGACTGGAACGCCGCCGGGTCGAGAACGGTGGCGGGACTCGGTCCGGCCGATCCGACGATACCCGGCAGCGCGACCAGGGCGAGGGCGGCGGTAAGCGCCGCGCCCGCGACCAACCTTCGGGGTCGCACGATCGAGGCACGATAGCGCCTCGCGGTCCGGGATGCGAGTCCGAATCGCCGATCTGCCCGGATGTCCCGCGTGATGGCCGGTGACGACCGGGTTCCGGAGCGTCCGCGTGCCGCGGACGCTTCAGCGGATGACGATCACGTCTCCGGGGACGGTCTCGATCGTGCCCGAGCCCTTGTCGGTCCATGCGAACATGAGGATCGGCCCGGGACCGGATCCGCCGTCTGGTGCCGGCTCGGCCCAGACGAGCTTGCCTTCGGAGAGCGCATAACCGGCCTTCGCGAGACGAGCGTCGATCAGGGGCTTCTTCAGATCCACCCGGCCGTCGAACGGATCGACCTCATACAGGCTCAGCCGGCCGAACGTCGGGTCGCCCGCGTCGGCGATCCAGATCGCGAGCTTCGTCCCGGTGGCATCC
Organism: Candidatus Limnocylindrales bacterium; assembly: GCA_036276275.1. Lineage (GTDB taxonomy): Bacteria > Chloroflexota > Limnocylindria > Limnocylindrales > CSP1-4 > CF-46. The sequence continues at coordinate 17,594 of DASUPH010000258.1, read as the reverse complement.
CAGCGGGCATCCCAGTCGTTCATCTGGCCGGCTGCGATCGTCGTCTCGTGACGGTCCTTCTCCTGGTCGGCGGGCGCCGTCGGGAAGGGGCCATCGGTCGGGGCGCTCGAGCCGGTCCCCCACGCTCCGAGGACGAGCCGGCCGGCATCCGGAGCGAAACCCGGACCGTCCGTCGTCGCCCGGAGGTGACCGGCCCAGTAGACGGCCTGCCGGCCGAACGGATCGACGGACGGCCGCCAGGCGTTGCCCGTCTGCGGGACGAGGGTCTGGGTCATGGTCTCCGGGTCGAGGATGAACGACGACCCGACCGGGCCATCCGGGGTCTCGAGGACCGTGCTGCCGACGATGACGTCGCCGCTCCAGCTGCCGAGCTCGGAGCGATGGTCCGTCGTGACCGCGTGGGCCTCCGGGTCGCCGACCCGCCAGGCGTAGATGTCCGGGCCCGCCGAACCGTCGGCTGGGCGGGCCGTGAAGGCAAACCACGCACCGTTCGGCGAGTAGGCGGCGGCCTGGCCGACGACGGTCACGTCGTGGGCGATCTGAACGGAGCCGTCGTCGCTCGGCGAGGGACTGACGGCGACGGACGGGCTCGGGGCTGGCGACCCTGATGCGGGCGGGCTGGTCGGCGTCGGGGTCGGGACGGTCGCTGGAGTGGGGGTCGGCGTGGGGCGTGTCGTCGGCGTGGACGTCGGTGGGACCGTCGTCGACGGGCTGGCCGTCGAGGCGGGTGGGGTCGACGGGGCGACGGACGGCGAAGGGCTCGCCGACGCCGCGGACCGGTCGAGCTTGAGAACCGACACCTTGCCCGTCTGGGGCGTGCCGTTGTCGCCCACGACGATGAGCTGGGCTCCGTCGGGCGACCCGAAGACGGTCTGGGCCTCACCGTTGAGGTCGACCGGGCGGTCCTCGGTCGGAGCGGTCGTGTCGCACGGCTCCGCCGCCTCGGGGCAGACCTCTTCGACGACCGCGGTCTGGTACCGGTAGTCGCCGTTGGCGTCCTGGGTGATCCACTTGACCGTTTTCTGGCCGATCGGGACCGGCGTCGCGGCCGGCGGCAAGGCGTGGGTGCCATCACCCTGCGTGGTCGAGGCCCCGCTCGACGCCGCCGTGCCGCCGTCGACGGGCGGTCGGGAGGAGGTCAACGTCCCGACGACGACGGCAACGACGAGCGCCGCGCTGAGGAGGGCATAGGGAGCGAGGAGCGAGCGCGGGTTGCGACGTCCGGATGTCTTCTCGCGGAACGCCGCTTCCTGCTCGATGGCGGCTGCTGTTCGGGCCCACAGGTCGCGTGGCGGGACCGGCGGGCGATCGGCGAGCGCCCGCAGCTCGAGGCGCTGGGCAGCGTATTCGGTCGCGGCCTGGCTGCACGCGGGGCAGGCTGCGAGATGGTCGTCGAGCCAGGCCGATTCGGTCGCGTCGATCGGTCCGTCGAGCCGCTCGGCGGTGCGGAAGCGGGCGCGGTCGTGTGCGTCCGACCACGCGTCCGGCCGACGGGGACGACCACCACGGAGACTCATCGCGGGCCACCCGACCCGGGTCGGCCTGTCGCCCCGATGCCGGGGGATTCGGCTTCGGTTTCGGCGGCTCGCTCGCTGGCAAGAGCCTGGCGGAGACTCTCCCGGGCCCTCGTCAGCAGCGCCCGGGCCGCGACGTGGCTGACGCCGAGCGCTGCGGCCAGCTCGAGGCCGGTCAGGTCATGCAGCTCGGCCAGCAGGAGAGCCGCCCGCTGCCGCTCCGGGATCCGCTCGAGGGCCCGCTGCAGGTCGCCGGAGAGGTGGGCGTCCATGACGAGCCGCTCGGTCGAGGGGGCGGCACCGTGGCTCTCACCGGTCCACGGCATGAAGCGGACGATCTTCTGGCGGCGGATGTGGTCGAGGGCGACGCGGTGGGCGATCTGGTACAGCCACGCCCGGGCGTTCTCCGGCTTCTCGAGCACGTTGTAGTTCCGATAGGCCTTGACGAACGCGTCCTGGGTCAGGTCGGCAGCGAGCTCGGGGTCGCGGAGCATCCGGATCAGGTAGGCGTAGATCTCGCCGTGGTGCGCCGCGAACAGCTCCTCGACGAAGCCTGCGGCAGCGTCCCGCTCCCAGGCGCTGCTCACGGCCGCTCTCCCACCAAACGCGCGGCTGACGCCGTACTGGGTGTGGAGCGCGCCGGCCATGAACCCTCCGCATCGTGTCTGTCTGTGCCCGGAGCGCGCACGACTCGACGCGCACTCCACGGCCCAGAGACGGGGCGGCCGCCCGATGTGTGACGCCGTCCTCCCAGCGGCGTGGCGGGCATCAGCCGGACGCCTCCAGCGCCCCGGAGCCGGGTCGGCGGGTCCGTGCGAGCAGCTCCTCGACGGCGTCCTCGGGCGAGACCGGGTTGACGGGGAGGCCGGTCCCGAGCTCGAGCCCGGCGATCTCCCGTAGCCGCGGGTGGATCTCCCAGTGCCAGTGGTACGTCGCGTCGACCTGTTCGCGCAACGGCGCGGTGTGGAGCACGAGGTTGTACGGCGGTCCGTCGAGCGTCACCGCGAGCGCCGCGAGCACCTGTCGGAGAGCCTCGGCGCTGGCGGTGATGTCCCGATCCGTCGACCGTCCGAAGTCGGCCTCGTGGCGGCGGGGGACGATCCACACCTCGAACGGGGAGCGCGAGGCGAACGGGGCGAAAGCGACCGTCGAGTCGTCCTGCCAGACGAGCCGGTCGGGGCGGCTCGACTCGTCGCGGACGAGGCGGCACCACGGGCACTGGCCCTCGCGGATCACGAACCGCGCCGCGCCGCCGAGCTCTTCCGCGATCCGATGCGGGATCTGAGGCAGGTCATAGAGGTCGAGACAGAGATGGTTCGTCCGGGCGCCGGCCTGCGCCCCCCAGTTCTGGATCACCTGGAGATGATCGGTCTGAGCCGTCGCGCGCGCATCGGCGAGGGCCGTCCGGGCGCCCGTCAGGAGTCCCTCGATCACCTCGGTGCCGACGGCGTGGAGGGCGCGGTGCTCGCGCGGCGGAGCGACGAGCGTCCGCCAGCTGCCGCTCGCCCGCGCGTCGAGCAGCGAGACCTGGGCGACGCTCGCATCCCGCTCGCGGGCCTGCTCGTCGGTACCGACCAGGTGGAACGCGAAGTCCTTCAGCGTCCTCATCCTGATGCCCTCGCCATCCGGCAGGCGGCAGTTGTGGCAGTCGCCGCCGTCGTCGACCGGCTCGGCGGCCCGGGCAAAGCGGTCACGATGAAAGGCGCGGTCGACGACGGTCGCGACCCACCAGCCGGTGATCGCGTCCTTGCGCAGCTCGAACAGGCCGGCCGCCACCTCACCGACCCGCCGCAGGCGTGTCCCCGCCGAGGCCAGGCCGCTCCGCGCCCGAGGCCCCGAAACCAGTGAGCCCCACGTCGAGCCTCGTGGCGAAGGCGCGGGCAAAGACGACGGCGGCGGCCGCGACGGCGACGCTGGACGGGCGTTCGTCCGGCCGGCCGGACTCGACCGCGATCGAGGTCGAGATGAGTCCGGGCGTCCCGCAGGGGTCGATCAGGTCGAAATCTGCGAGGTCGGGATCGACGTTCAGGGCGATCCCGTGGTACGACACGCCGCGTTCGACCCGGATCCCGAGCGCGCCGAGCTTGCGCGGGGCGGCGCCGTCGGGATCGACCCAGCAGCCCGGGTGGCCGTCGCGACGGTCCGCCAGGACGCCGAACGCGGCACAGGTCTCGACCATCACTCCCTCGAGGGCCCGCACGAGCGGCCGAAGCAGGAGACCGCGTCGCGACAGGGCGAGGATCGGGTACACGACGAGCTGACCGGGTCCGTGATAGGTCACCTCACCGCCGCGCTCGACCCGGACGACCTCGATCCCGCGACGGGCGAGCTCGCCGGGCGAGGCGAGGACGTGGGCGGCGTCGGCGTGCCGACCGAGGGTCAGGACCGGCGGATGCTCGACGAGCAGGAGGCGATCGCCGATCCGGCCATCGGCGCGTTCATCGACGAGTCGCTTCTGCAGGGCCCACGCCTCGCGGTAGGCCATCCGACCGAGCCAGACTGCCTCGAGCGGGCCTGTCTCGGGCGTGTCGATCGGGCGCCGTGGCGCACCGCCGGACCGGGCCACGGGAGCGAGGGTTTCCACGGCGGCACGATAGCAGGCGAGGCGGTTCGGCCCGTTGGGAGGGCTCGGCGGCCGGTCCGATCAGGCCGGCGGGCGGACCCGGTTGGTCGGATCGTCGATGTGGTTCACGTCGATCTGGAGGACGACGGGGGTGACCGTGCCGTCCACGTCGACCGTGCCGTCGACGAGGATCGCGATGAGCTCGCCGGCATCGCGGCCGAGCCAGACGTCGGCGCCGCCCGCGGTGAGACCCGCCTCGATCGCGACGGGGTCTGCCGCATCGACGCGGTAGTGGGTGGTCGCCTGCCCGTTCTTCGTCTCGGGGCCGACCTTGACGAACGCCGGCGCGAGCGCCTCGAAGCCGGCGACGAGCTCCGTCGGCGAGAGGGTCGTGAAGGCCGCGTCGAAGTCCGCGGCGCCGCCCGGGCTCTTGGCCCAGCGACCCGTCCCGGATCGCAGCCAGGCCTCGTCGCCGATGACGATGGCGTGGAGCGGACCGTCGCCCAGACCCTCGAGACCGTCGACGCCGGTCATCGTGAAGGCTGCGGCCGGACGATCGCCCTGGATGAGCGTCGAGGTCATCGTCACCCGGCCGTCCCGCGCCGACGACGGCACGAGGCCCTGGCTGAGGACGGAGACGCGATACGAGTCGAGGTCGGCGAGGGCGTCCGCCGCGCCGATCAGGTCGACGGCGCCCGACGGGACGGGCCGGAGCGTCGGGACCTCGTCGGATGCGTCGGGCGAGACGATGACCGGTGGCGAGCTCCTGACCCGGCCGCTCGTCGCCGGGCTCGCGGGCGCCTCCATCAGTCCGCAGCCGACCAGGCCGACCGCCGCGGCGGCAAGGAGTCCCACTCGGGCGAGGCGCGCGGCGAGTGCGGACGGTGGATGCATCGGTGGCCCCGCGGAGGTGGCTGGGGCGGCAGGATACCAAGCGACGTGTTCGGTTCGGTGCACTTGCGGGATCGGCGATCTGGTTGATACTTCTCGTGTCGGAACGAGCTGGGACGGTGGGACGCTTGAACGCTCGATCGGATGAGGCACGCCGGGCTCTCGTGCTCCACGACCGGCCGCTGGTCGTGGACCTCATCGAGTTGACCCTGAACCACGGCCTTTTCGTGGTCCGGGCAGCCGGGAATCTCGCCGAGGCGGAGACGATCCTGGCCGAATGGCGGCCGCACATGACCGTCGTCGACATGGACCACGACGACAGCTCCGCGCTGCTCGAGCGCCTGGGCGCGTCGAACACGCTTCGAGGGAGCGTCACGCCGGTCCTCGGCCTGACTCGCCGGGGCGATCTGAAGTCGAAGCTCCGGGCCTTCGACCTCGGCGTCGACGACATCCTGACGATGCCCTTCTCGCCCGAGGAGCTGCTAGCCCGTGCGATCGTCGTCACTCGTCGGGCGTCCGGCACGAATCGACCGATCGTGCCGACGATCAAGCTCGGCGAGATGGAGGTCGACATCGTCAATCGGGTGGTCCGCGCCGGCGAGTCGGTCGTCCACCTGAGCGGCATCGAGCAGAGCCTGCTGTACCTCCTCGCCAGTCGCGGCGGTCGCGTCGTCACGAGGGAGGAGATCCTCGACGCGATCTGGGGCACCGATTTCGTGGCCGAGAGCAACATCGTCGATCGCCACGTCCGGAGCCTCCGGATCAAACTCCAGAACGACTACCGGCACCCACGGTTCATCGCCACCGTCGCCGGCAAGGGCTACCGGTTCGTCCCGACATTCTCGAACACGGGTTGGGGCGGCGGGACGGCCGATGAGCGGACCGGCGACGACTGAGGCCGGGCCTGACCGCTCTCAAGGGGCGGGCTTCAGTCGGATGACGCGTTGTCATGACGCCGAACGGCATCGCTCGCAGAATGGCGACTGAACGGCCGTTCTCCGTCATTCGGTCGAACACACCCGTCGGGCGGGTCCGTCTGGGGACGGCCCCGCCCACAACGCATCGGTGCTCGGAAGTCATCCGCCGCAGCCGTGCCCACCTACCGAGGTGAGCCGTCGTGTCGGCGCCGACCATCCGGCAGAAGAGAGTCGTCGCCATGGTCTCGGACGTGATCGCGCCCCCCGCCACGCTGGCGGGTGCAGCAGGGATCGAGGGCTTCGCGGCGCTCGCTGACGATCTGGCATCCCGGGTGCTCGCGCTGCCCAACCTGACCCTCCTGCCGCCGATCCGGCCGGCCGCGGATCCACCGAGCGCGAATCTCCGGATCTGGGAGGTGCTCGCGGCGTGGCGGGCCGCCGAGCGCGAACTGACGGGGCTCCCCGTCGATCATCCCTCCTGGTCGCGTATCCACGCAGACCTCGTCGGACTTCGGGCGGCGTACGCCCGGATGTTCCAGGAGCGACTGCAAACGTCCCATCCCATCCTCCGCGAGGCGGGCACGACGTTGACCTTCTGGCGCTGACAGACGCCGCTGACCCAAGAAAGATCGTGATGACCGTGACTCGAGCACTCGCCGCCCTCCTCGCCGCCGGACTCCTCCTCGTCGGATCCCTGGCGCTTGCCGTCGGCGTGACCGCCGCGACGATCGCCCCGACGACCACGTGCAACAACGGCCTCGGCAATGGGGGCGCGGTCTGCGAGGTCACCGTCGTCAACACGATCACCCCGAGCGGCGGATCTGCGGTCGTCACGGTCCGCGAGTGCACGGGCTCGGCCGGCGTTCCGGACACGACGTGCACGAACGTGACGCAACCCCTGAGCGAGCCCGTGACCGCAGTCAATCAGTGCAACGGCACGGGCAGCGGCGGCGGCGGCACCCTGCTGTGCAGCGTCACCGTGACGAACAACTTCGTCGGGCTCAGCCCGACGATCACCGCGGTCACGGTCAACCAGTGCGTCGGCTCGGTGACGACGGGGACCACGAGGGTCTGCGACCCATTCCCGGCGACGACGAGCGGCGCCACGATCACCCAGTGCAATGGTTCGGCGAACGGTGGCGGGACGTCGCTGACCTGTTCCGCATCCGGCACGCAGTCCTCGGGGCTGGCCGTGACGATCAACCAGTGCAATGGCTCCTCCAACGGCGGAGGAACGCGGACCGTGTGCAGCGCAACCATGATCAACAACACCGTTGGCGCCGGCCCGTCGAACGGCCCTTCGGCTGCGCCCGCACCGAGCACCGGTGGCGGCGGTGGGCCGACGATCCCGCCGACCGAGACCGCACCACCGAGCGAAGCATCCGGAACCGGCTCCACGCTGGCGACTCTCGCGACGATCCTGGTGCTTGGCCTCCTGGCCCTGGTCAGCCGACCATGGCTGCAGGGCGCTCGCCGCCGCTGAGCCCACGTCGAACACACCAGCCTGAGTGTTAGTCTTCCGGGGCCGATCGTGCTCCGGCGGGAGTAACTCAGTTGGCAGAGTGTCAGCTTCCCAAGCTGAATGTCGCGGGTTCGAACCCCGTCTCCCGCTCCATCCCCGACCCTAGCCCGGCTCGACGACCGTGACGTCGGAGCCCGCGCAGGTCCGTGTCTCGCCGACCAGCCAGCCCCCGTGGCCGTCGTCCAGGTACTTGATCACGGCGACGACCCGACCACCTCGGACGACGCGCACGAGGACGTCATCGATGGCCGCCGGGTAGCCGGCTCGCTCGACGATGTCGCCGGGATCCAGGCCGCGGAGCTCCAGCCGCGCCACGTCCAGCACCGATCCGCGGGGTCCCGTGGCGCCCTCGGCGTAATCCGTGATGCCTGCGGTCCCGGAGCCACTGGCGCAGTCGGGGACGGTCGGCCGGTACAGCCGATCGGGATCGACGACCGCGAAGGTGCCGGAGGTGTCGGCGCACCGGAGACGATAGGCCCCGGGGCCGAACGTGAACGTGAAGGTTCCGCCCGCCGCCGGGACCGAGTCGCCGAGCATCGCGAGCCCGGACGCCAGGTCCATCCCGAAATCGACCGGCTGACCGCTGCCGTTCGCGAACCGGACATGGATGCCGTCGGGCTGCGTTCGCACGAACGGCACCGGCATGTCGATCCGCGTCCCGTCGCAGGTGACGAGGAGCTCCACCGGGATCGCGCCCGAACCCGCAACCAGGCTCGCGGTCGGTGCCGTCGTCGGTTCGGCAGTGCGTTGCGTGCCCGGCGACGAGAGGGCCGACTCGGACGAGCCGATCGGGCGAGGGGCCGAGGAGCAGGCGACGAGCCCACAGACCAGGACGACAAGGGAGAGGAGCCGCGCGATCCGGGTCGTCATGGGAAGGAGACGATGCAGCGGGCCACCTGTTACGGGCGACGTGCCAACACCACGATGGACGACGGGAACGTGAAGCCCCTCGCCACTTGGTTGTCCCCGGCGGCGAGGGGCTTGCCGATCCAGTGAGGACACGGTCTCCCGGAGGGGGAGGGGCACTCGGTCGACCCACTCGATCTGCGATCACACCATCGCGCGGGCGGGGTTGGCGGCGTGAGGATGAAATCACGCCCGGGTCCCGCGGGGACATTCGGGGTTGACCGTGAGCCCAGCACAGGGCAACCGCAAACAAATAGCCCGGAGCCTGCCTTCGGCGGGCTCCGGGCGAATAACGAACGGCCCAAAGGGGGCCGGGCCATTCGTCGGCGGTCGAGGGCGGAGATCAAACTCGACCGGCCGTGGCGCTCCCAATCGCCCAGCCGACAGAGGGGGAGGAGATACGCACGCCCACGCTCGTCGCGCCCGACGATAGGCGAACCGGAACCGTCCGACGAGGATGGAAACACGCCATGACCGGACACCATCCCGGTCTCGCATTCGAGCACCCCGAATGCCTAGAATTGCGGCGGCGTGGCGAAACGTAGAGCGACCGACGGACAGCTGGTGGTCATCGGCTCGTCCGCGGGCGGGATCGAGGCGCTCTCGCGCGTGGTCGCGAGCCTGCCGTCGGACTTTCCGGCCCCGATTGTCATCGCCCAGCACCTCGATCCGCGCCGGCCCAGTCACCTCGCCGAAATTCTCGCCCGCCACGCGACCCTGCCGATCAAGGTCGTGGAGAACGCCGCGGCCCTCGAGGACGGCGTCATCTTCGTCGTCCCGTCGAACCGACTCGTGGCGATCGTCGCCGACGAGCTCCGACTTCGGCCCGCCCGTCCCAGGAGCGTCGCCCCGTCCGTCGACCTCCTGCTCGAGACCGCGGCCGCTGCGTTCGGGCCGCGGCTGATCGCGGTGATCCTGACCGGCAGCGGCAGCGATGGATCGTCGGGGGCGTTGCAGGTCAAGGAAGCGGGCGGGGCGGTCATCATCGAGAACCCCGAGACCGCCCTCTTCCCGTCGATGCCGCGCTCGATCTCACCATCGATCGTCGACGCGACGGCCGACGTCGACTCCATCGGCGCGGTCCTGCGCGACATGCTCGCCGCCGGCGTGGCCGCTCCTGCGGGTCGCGAACGCCGGGAGTTCGCCGCCGTCCTCGATCGGATCCGGGAGCGGAGCGGCATCGACTTCAGCACGTACAAGACGGCGACGATCGTTCGACGACTGCGAGGCCGGATGAGCGCGACCGGTCATCCGTCCCTTGCCGACTACGGGAAGCTGATCGAGACCGACGCGGAGGAGTACGCCAGGCTCGTCAGCAGCCTCCTGATCAAGGTGACGGAGTTCTTCCGCGACCCGAAGGTCTTCCAGTACCTCCGCGAGGAGACCCTCCCCACCCTGATCGCCGAGGCCCGCCGCCGTGACCGTCAGCTCCGCGTCTGGTCAGCCGGTTGCTCGACCGGCGAGGAAGCCTATTCGCTCGCGATCACGCTGGTGGAGGCGCTCCGGGACGACCCGGGTCCCCTCGACGTGCGGGTGTTCGCGACCGATATCGACCGTGCCTCGATCGCCTTCGCCCGGCGCGGACTCTACCCGCCGGCGGCGCTCAAGAACGTGTCGCCAACCCTCCGCGCCCGCTACTTCGTGAAGTCCGACGGTGGCTACGAGGTCGCGAGGACGCTCCGGTCCCTGATGATCTTTGGCGAGCACGATCTCGGGGCCCGGGCGCCATTCCCAAGGATCGACCTCATCCTCTGCCGGAACGTGCTCATCTACTTCAACCTGGCGATGCAGCGGGCGGCGCTCGAGACGTTCGGGTTGTCGCTTCGCGACGACGGCCGACTCGTCCTCGGTCTGTCCGAGACGGTGGCGGCCATGCCCGACGCGTACGTGGAGGACCAGGCCCGCCTGAGAATCTATCGCCGCCTTCCGGGCCTGCCTCTCGCCCCCCTCGCCCGGGCGAATCCCGTCCGACCCAATCGTGCGCTCAGCCAGTCACTCGACGCCGCCATCTCCTCGACGCGACGGGACGCCCAGGTCGCGACGGATTCGACCGAGGAGGCAGAGGCAATCCTGCTCGACCTCCGCCTGGGCATCGTCGTCGTCGACGTCCGCTACTACATCACCCGGATCAACACCGCCGCTCGCCGAATGCTCGGGATCCACGGGCTCGCTTTCGGCCAGGACTTCATCCATCTGGCCGAGGTGCTGCCGTCGACGGAGATCCGGGCCGCGATCGACGCGGCCTTCGACGGGAAGACCACGACGACCCTCCATGAGATCGAGGCCTCCGACGTCTCGGTGGAGGGTCCGGGCTTCCTCGAGACGGTCGTTCGGCCCCATGTCCGGCAGGCTGGGGCCAGCGAAGCCCCCGGCGCGATCATCGAGCTGACCGACATGAGCCGCGGTGAGCGCGATCGCCTGGCCAGCAAGGGCACCGATCGGCGGCTGGAGCGCGCGACGATCGTCAACGAGCGGCTGCGGCGTGCCAACGAGGAGCTGACGACGCTCGTGGCGCAGGTCCGGTTGGCCAACCAGGCGATGCTCCTGTCGAGCGAGGAGGCACAGGCCGGGCGCGAAGAAGTCGAGACACTCAACGAGGAGTTCCAGGCGACCAACGAGGAGCTCGAAACTCTCAACGAGGAGCTCACCGCCAGCGTCGAGGAGCTTCGTGTGGCAAACGAGGATCTCGCGGCCCGGACCGACGAGCTGCGCCTGCAGACCGTCGCGCTCGAGGAGCAGAAACAACAGGGGGACGAGCAGCACAACCGCCTCGAATCGGTCCTGACGAGCCTCGGCGACGCGGTCTTGGCGGTGGACCATGCGGGTCGGACGGTGGCGACGAACCCGGCCTACGACCGGATCTTTGGCGGGCCCGATGCGGAGATCCGGCCGGAGGACGTGGCCGGCCTGCCGCTCCCCGAGGCCGAGCGGCCCCAGCACCGGGCCGCGCGTGGCGAACGCTTCCGGATGGAGTTCGCGGTCAGCGAGCCGGACGGGATGAGGCGCTGGTTCGAGGCGGTCACCGAGCCCCTCACGAGGGAGGACCGGACCTGGGGTGGGGTCATCGCGATCCGCGACGTCTCCGAGCGCACGATGCGGCGGAGCCTCGAACGGCTCATGGCGGCAGCCGGACACGAGCTCAAGACCCCGACCGCGGCGATCCACAACTACCTTCAGCTCGTCGATCGCCACCTCGCCGCCGGCGATGCCGAGAAGGCGGGCACGTACGCCCGTCGGGCCCTCACCCAGACCCAGAAGCTCGCGACGCTGATCGAGCGCCTGCTGGATGTCAGCCGGATCCAGGGCGGGCTCCTGGAGCTGGTGCTCGAGCGAGTCGACCTCGCCGTCGTCGTCCGATCGGCGGTCGAGGTGGCCCAGGTCCTGCCGAAGGCGCCACCGATCCGCTTGACGATCGCCTCGAGGCCGGTCCCGGTCCGTGCCGACGCCGGCCGTCTCGAGCAGGTGCTCCTGAATCTCCTCGCGAACGCGATCGAGCACGCACCGGCGTCGCGGACCGTGGACGTGGCCCTCCGGATCGTGGACGACCGCGCCGAGGTGAGCGTCCGGGACCACGGTCCGGGGGTCAAGGCGACGGACGTCCGGAAGATGTTCGATGCCTACACCCGGCTCGGACAGCCCCATCGAGCGGCGGGTCTGGGCCTGGGCCTGTACGTGGCGCGGGAGATCGTGATCGCCCACGGCGGCGAGATCGACGCCGAGTCGCGGGTCGGCCGGGGAACGGTCGTCACGGTCCGTCTTCCCCTCGCGACCGGTCGGGCCAGGGCGGCCGTGACGGCGAGGGACGGCGGAACAATTTCCTCGCCGAAACCGGGCAGATGATGCGATACTGAATCGGTCACTCGTGAGTGTCCGCAGAGGTCACGGAATGAGCGACAAATCGGGGACAAGGCGTCCGACCGGGTTCGGGGGAGGGACGCGGTATCGGCCCAGGCAGTGGGCGGGGGCGCTGCGGAGGTCTCTCGGCGCGCGAGGGGGACCGACATGATCCGTGTTGCCATCGTCGAGGACCATCCCGCGATCGCCGACGGCCTGGCGGCCCTGATGGCCGGATCACCCGGCGTCACCGTCGTCGGGACGGCCCGTGACGCCCGCGCGGCGAGCACGCTCATCGAGGACGAGGCGCCCGACATCGTCCTGTGTGACGTCCGCCTCGCCGATCCGGGCGACGGGTTCGACCTGGTCCGGCGCCACCACGCGGTGTCTTCGTTCATCATCCTGAGCGCCTACTGGTACCCGAGCTACCACGTCCGGGCGGTCGAGCTCGGCGCCAAGGGCTACCTGTCGAAGATGGCCACGATCGACCAGATCCTTCACGCGGTCGAGACGGTGGCGGCCGGCGGCACGGCCTTTCCGGTGGCCGCCCGGCGGGCTGCGAGCGACGCGCTCCGGGTACCGACGCCCAGGGAGCTGGAGATCCTGGCCCTCGTTGCAGAAGGCCTCTCGAACGCCGAGATCGCGGAGCGGCTGGCACTCCGGGTCAAGACCGTCGAGAGCCAGCTGCGGCGGCTGTTCGATCGGTACGACGTGGCGAGCCGGACGGCGCTGGTCCGGTTGGCCGGACGCCAGGGCTGGATCCAGGACGACGGCTAGGGCCACTCGGCCGGGCGTCGCGGCGCGGCTCCCGGGTCCCCGATGAGCCGCGGCGAGGGCGCACGACGCGCAACCTCCCGGCAGCGCGCCTTCGAACCACCGACCATCGCACGATGCGGCCCAGCCTGAACGTCCTTGAGCCCGAGCTGATCGGTCGGATCGTCGACGAGGCGAAACGGGTCCTCGCCGAGCTCGGGATGGAGGTCCGCGGCCCGGTCCTCCGCCGGCGCCTGATCGATGCCGGGCTGCCCCAGCGCGACGACGGCAGGATCCTCTTCCCACGCGACGTCGTGGAGGCGGCGATCCGGACCGCCCCGGAGTCGTTCGTGCTCTACGGTCGCGACGGCGAGCCGCGGGCCGACATCGGTGGCGATCGGGTCCACTTCATCCCCGGCTCGTCCGGGCTCAAGGTGCTCGACCATCGAACCGGCGAGGCACGCCAGGCAATGTCGCACGACTTCGCCGAGTACGTCCGCCTCGGCGACGGCCTCGCCAACATCCCGTATCTCGCGACCGCCTTCTCGACCGCCGACATCGAGCCGCAGGTCTCCGATGCGTGGCGCCTGTACCTGTGCCTGACGAACTCGACAAAGCCGGTGGTGTCGGGCGCGTTCACCGAGCATGGCGTCCCGCGGATGGCGGAGATGATGCGGCTCTTCCGCGCCGACGCGAACGATCTCCGGGCCCGGCCGATGTCGATCTTCACGATCACCGCGACCGGCAACTTCCGCTACAGCGAGGACTCCTGCCAGAACCTGATCGACTGCGTCGAGGCCGGCATCCCGGTCGAGATCGTTCCGGTCACGCTGATGGGCCTGATCGCGCCGGTCACGGTCGTCGGGGCGACCGTCTTCCACACGATCGATGTCCTGGCCGGGATCACGATGGCCCAGGTGATCCGGCCCGGCGCGCCGGTCCTCTTCGGCGGCGCGCCGGCGACGTTCCACATGAAGATCGCCTCCTCGCCCATGGCCGCGGTCGAGGCGCTCCAGCTCGACACGGCCTACGTCGCGGTCGCGCGGTCGCTGGGGCTGCCGACCCAGTCGTACATGGCCCTGTCCGACGCGAAGACGCTCGATGCCCAGGCGGGGGCCGAGACGTTCGGGTCGGCACTGCTGGCGGCCCTCGCCGGCGTGAATTCCGTGAGCGGGCCGGGGATGCTCGACTTCCTGCTCGTCTTCTCGCTGCCGAAGCTCGTCTTCGATGACGCGATGTGCGGCCAGGTGCTGCACTTCGTTCGATCCGTGCGGGAGCTGGACGACCTGCCCGTCGCCGGGCTGATCGACCAGCTGCTGGCCGACCAGCACCTGATCATGGCGCCACACACGCTGGCGCACTGGCCGGCAGAGTTGCACCTTCCGTCGCCGCTGATCGATCGCGACAACCGCGAGGCGTGGACCCGGGCCGGGGCGAAGGAGATCGACGAGCGGGCCACGGACGAGGTCGACCGGCGGCTGGCGTCGTACCGCCAGCTCGAGACCGACCCGGCGATCGATGCCGAGCTGCAGCGGATCATCGGCTCCGGGCTCGTCGACCAGACGGCGCTGCCCCTTGTCCAGCCTGCCCCCGAACCGACGGTCGCCGACGAGCCCGAGGGCGGCGGGCGGCGTCACAATCGCCGTCGCGAGCGGGCCGGCTGAGGGGTTCCGGGTCTGCCCGGTCGGCCTCTCGAGCTGCTCGATCGCCATCAGTGCCGGTTGACGACGACCGGCAGGCCGATGAACCGACCATAGGCGTCGACCGCCCGGTCGAGACCGGGCTCGTCGCGTCGGGTCAGCGGCAGGAGCAGGGTCATGTCGATGACGGCGCGGGCGGCCTCGATCCTGCGTTTCCAGCCGCCGACGACGAGCCCGTCGCGCACCACGATGTGGACGCCGAGAACGTCGGCGATCGTCCGGGCGCGCGGCAGTGCCGGATCGAAGATCGGCTCGTAATCGGCATACGACCCGAGGTACTCGTCGTAGTTCGGGAGGAGATGGACGGTCCCCGGCGGAATTTCCACGTGGGTCCTCGCCGTGGCGGCAGACCAGTACTCCTTGCCCCCGATCACCTCACGGACGAGTGCGTCGCCGAGTGAGGCGATCCCCGCCCGGCTGTCCGTCGTCGTCAGGCCGGACCACCAGACGAAGTCGCGGACGAGCGCCGGGCCATGGCTGGCGTAGTAGCGTCGGACCAGGTCGGCCCGTGCCGTCTCCCGGTCGAAGGGCGTCGCCGCCGGCGCCTTCGCGTCGAGCAGGGCATAGGTGAACTGCTTGCCCCGGAAGGCTCCGCTGCAGATCAGTCCATCGAGCTCGGCTCGCATGACGATGTAGGCAAGCCGCTGACCCGTGGCCGCGATCCCAGCTTCACCGAGCGCGCTCGAGAGCTCGGCTCGCGTCCGCTCCCGGCCATCCGCCAGGGCCGTTGCGAGGGCCGCGGCGCAACGCGACCACGTGGCCGCGTCATCGATCTCGATCCGTCGGTACATCGACGCGTTCCTGGCGTGGACTCGCGGCCCCGTCAGGGCCTGCAGGGCTCGGATGTCCTCTGGCAGGACGAAATGCCAGGTCGGGCGCATCGCGTGGGTCCGGAGGATCGACCCCCGATCGTAGCCGGCCGTGACGTCGGCGAGCGTCCGCTCCCCGACCCGCTGGGCGAGACCCCACGCCGCGCCCGGAAAGTCCTGCGACTGGACGGCGCCCAGGCGTCGAACCGCCGCCTCGACGCTTGCGGGCGGCGGGCCGAGCAGGCCGCTCGCGTGCATCCGCCGCGCGGCGATCGTCGAATTCGTCATCCGCCGAGTCTAGGGCGGCCCGACGTGGCTACGATGGCGCCGTGAGCCGCGCACCCGCCGGTTGGGACGTCGACAGCCCGGTCCAGGCCGAGGTGTTCGTCGTCTGGCTCGACCGCGACCGGCTCCAGCTGACCGGACCGGACGGCCCGCAGCCATGGATCCTGCAGCTCGGTTCCGTGGAGCATCCCGTGGAGGTCGTCGACCGGATCGTCCGCGATGTCGTCGGTCCGCCGATCGTCGTCCACTCGACGTCCTGGCGGCGCGATCGGGATGCGGTGATCCTGAGCTTCGTCGTCGTCATCGGTCGGGAGCTGGTCGGCACGATGGCGAGCCTCCCGATCGAGCGGGCCGACCTCGCCCGGTCCGAGGCGACGGCAGCGCCACGCGCGATCGCGGCGAGCGCGGTCGTCGAACACGGGCTGCGCCACCTCGCGTGGCTCGCCAAGGACGACCCGGTCGTGGCCGCGGAGCTGCCGCCGGATTGGCGGCCGCTCCTCGCCGAGTACATCCCCGAACCGTTCCGGAACCTGGGCTGAGGGAGGCACGACGACATGGACGGAGAGCGGCAGTTCACCAATCGCTGCGCCTGCGGCTGGGAGATCAGCGGATCGGAGGACGTCGTCGTCGACGCGACGATCGACCACGGCCGGCGGATCCACAACATGGAGGCGACGCGGGAGCAGGTCCTGGCCGCGCTCCACGCGCCGGCGGTCGTCGACGACGAGGCGGCCGACGCGCGCGCCGGATGACGAAGCGGGCCGTCACCTACGCGTCCTACCTCGGGCTGGAGCAGGTGCTGTCGGCCCAGAAGCCGTTGTCGGTGGCGCCCGACGGCCGCCCGGAGCATGACGAGCTCCTGTTCATCGTCATCCACCAGGTCTACGAGCTGTGGTTCAAGCAGCTGCTCCACGAGCTGGCGGAGGTCCAGCGGGCGCTCGAGGCCGCCGACGTCGATGCGACGCTCCACCTGCTGAACCGTGTCCTGAAGATCCTCAAGACGCTTGTCGCCCAGGTCGACGTGCTCGAGACGCTGACCCCCCTCCAGTTCACCTCGTTCCGGGGTCGGCTCGAGTCGGCATCGGGCTTCCAGTCGGCCCAGTTCCGGGAGATCGAGGCGGTCCTCGGCCGGCGCGATGCGTCGGCGCCAAAGGCCCACCCGGAGGGCTCGGTCGGACGGGGGCGGATCGAGGCGGCGCAGGCGCGGCGGTCCGTGTGGGGCTCGTTCCTGCGGTACCTGGCCGCGCGCGGCCACGTGCTTGCGGACGACGTGCTCGCGCGCGACGTCACGCTGCCACCCGAGCCCGACGAGCGGGTCCAGGATCTCCTCGTCACGATCTACCGAACGGACGCCGACGGCGCGCTCGTCGCCGAGCGCCTCGTCGACCTCGACGAGGGGTTCCAGGAGTGGCGCTACCGCCACGTGAAGATGGTCGAGCGGACGATCGGCACGAAGCGCGGGACGGGCGGATCGGCCGGGGTCGAGTACCTCCGGACGACGCTCTTCCAGCCGGTCTTCCCCGACCTGTGGGAGATCCGCGGGCGGCTCTGAGCTGCGGCCGCAGTCAGCGAGGTCGCATCCCGGTCAGTCCGCCGTCCGGATCTTCCAGAACGAGTCCTTCTTGACGATCCTCCCATCGCGGAAGGTCCACAGGTCGCACCCGCGGATCTCGAGACTCTGGCCGTCGGTCGTCGTTCCGGACAGCGTCCATTCGGAGGCGCCACGGTCGCCGTCGACGAAGTGGTCGTCGTTCCGGTAGCGAACGTCCGGGATCCCGGAGAAGCGGCCGGCAAAGGCGTCGCGGACGTCGTCCTTGCCGATGAACCGGCGACCCCACGGTTCCGGTCCGCGCGGCGACTCGAAGACGGCGTCGTCCGCGAAGTGGCTCATGATCGCTTC
>DASUPH010000257.1:0-4900 GCA_036276275.1 Candidatus Limnocylindrales bacterium | reverse complement strand
TGAACAGCCAGAACGACCGACTCCGGTCGGAGATCGGGACGCTCCAGGACCAGCTCGACGAGCTCCGCGCGAACCGGGCGACGGGTGCGACGTCGGTCGATCAGATCGCGTCGGAGCTGGCTCGGCTGCGGGCCTGGTCGGGTCTCGATCCGGTGTCCGGCCGGGGCGTGACGATCACCGTGAACGGCAGGATCGAGGCCCGCGCCGTCGACGACCTGCTCAACGAGCTCCACAACGCGGGCGCCGAGGCGATGGCCATCGAGGACATGCGGGTCGTCGCCCGAACGACGATCAGCGGTCGACCCGGCTCCCTCGACGTCGACGGCTACGTGCTCGACGAGCCCTTCCGGATCCGGGTCATCGGCAGGCCCGAGACGCTCGTCGGGTCGCTCACCCGGGCCAGCGGGATCATCGCCCAGCTGGCCGCGACGGACCCCGAGGCGACGATCGAGGTCGAGCCAACGGACGAGCCGATGCTATTGCCCGCGTCGCGGCGCGACCTCGTCCCGGATCATGGCCGTCCCCGTCTTTGATACCCTCGGCCCGATGACGGACCGGCCTGCCCTCACGCTCTACCTCGGCGACGTCGTCCGACTCCGGCGAGCCCATCCCTGTGGCGGGAGCGAGTGGCTCATCGATCGTCTCGGCGCCGACATCGGGTTGCGTTGCGAGACGTGCGGTCGCCACGTCCTCGTCGAGCGGCGGCTGCTCGAGCGCCGCCTGGCCGCCTTCGTCCGTCGCGGCGATCCGCTCATCAGCGCCGCCGCCGCTCCCAGGCCCAGCGTCCCGTGATGGCCGGCGGGGGCTCACCCGCGGCCGCCGCGACTTCGTCCGGCAGTGCGCTGGACGTCTTCCGCAATCGACCGTTCCTGCTCCTCTGGCTCGCCCAGGCCGCGACCCAGATCGGCGGCAACATGGTCATCTTCGGACTGACCGTCATCATCGCCAAGTCGACGGGATCGGTCACAGCGGTCAGCGCCCTGATCCTGACGTTCCTGGTGCCGGCGGTCCTCTTCTCGGCGCTCGCCGGCGTATTCGTCGACCGCCTCGACCGGCGGCTGGTGCTCATCTTCACGAACATCCTCCGCGGGCTCGCGTTCGTCGCCCTGTTCTTCGTCGGCGACCACCTTCCGCTGATCTACCTGCTGAACATCGCGGTCTCGACGATCACCGTGTTCTTCGCCCCAGCCGAAGCGGCGATGATCCCGATCGTCGTTCCCCGCAAGCAGCTCCTGTCGGCGAACGGCATCTTCACGCTGACCCTCAACGCGGCGTTCGCCCTGGGCTTCACGCTGATCGGCCCGTTGATCGTGAAGATCGCCGGTGCGCCGATCCTCATCGTGATCGTCGCCGTCCTGTACTTCATCGCGGCGGTCTTCTGCTCGACGCTGCCGTCCGCGCCGCCCGCCGTCGTCGAGCGCCCACCGAGCGCGCCCGGCCGCGTCCGCGAGGCGGAGGACGCGATCGAATTGGTGATCCGCCAGCTCCGCGAGGGTTTCGACTACATCCGCGGCCACCGCGAGGTCCGGTGGTCCCTGACCTACCTCGGCATTGCCGCGTCGCTCGTTGGCGTCCTCGGCGTGCTCGGCCCCAGCTTCGCCCAGAAGACGCTCGGGCTCGGCTCCGAGGACTTCGTCGTCGTCGTCCTGCCGCTGGGCATCGGCATCGTCATGGGGATCCTCCTCCTCAACGCCTACGGCCGGCTGATCCCGCGCCGGCGGGTGATCGAGGGCGGCCTGATCGCCCTCGGGATCTTCCTCGTCCTGATGGCCCTCTCCGGCCGGATCAGCAACTTCCTCGCGGCCTCGACGACGCGGACCGGTTTGCCCGACCTGTCGCTCCTGACCTCGCTCCTCTCGATCGTGGTGGCAGTCGCCTTCTTCGCCGGCATCGCCTATGCGGCGGTCGCGATCCCGGCCCAGACGCAGCTCCAGGAGGACATCCCCGAAGACGTCCGCGGGCGGGTCTTCGGTGTCCTGAACATGCTGGTTTCCGTCGCCAGCTTCCTGCCGATCCTCATCGTCGGACCCATCGCCGACACCGTCGGAACCACCGTGGTCCTGTTCCTCGTCGGCGGCCTGATCGCCGCGTCCGGCGTCGCATCGATCTTCCTCCGCGGCCCGCTCGGCGAGGTCGAACGCGGCTCGCGGGCGGCCGTGGGCACGAGCCGCGATCCCTTCGTCGAGGCGCTCCGAGCGGAGATCCGCGGCTCGGAGTCCCTCCTCGACGACGAAGAGGACGAGAATGGCGCCGCCGATCGACTGCGCGGGGTCGCGGATGCGGCGCGGGACGTGACCGATGCGGCGGTTGTCGCGGCAGCGGAGGCGGCCACCGCATGGGGCGGCGCCGCGACCGGCCCCACGGTGGAGGCTCCGCCGGCCGACGCTCCTCAGGCCGGGGCCAGCGAACACCCGCGGCGTGGCTCGTCGGACGACCGGTCGGACGATCCGACGGACGCCCCGCCGGATCGCGACTGACGCGATGGCAACGGTCGCCGTCGTGTTCACCGGGGGCACGATCAGCATGCGCCACGATCCCGACGCCGGGGGCAACGTGCCGGTCCTGGCCGCGTCGGACCTCCTCGCGGCGACGCCCGGCGTGGCATCGATCGCCGACGTCGTCGCGATCGACCGCGGTCTGACGCCGGCGAGCCACTTCGACTTCCACGACCTGTTCGGGATCAGCGCGACGGTCGCGGAGGCGCTCGGCGATCCCGCGATCGATGGCGCCGTCGTGGTCCAGGGAACGGACACGATCGAGGAGACGGCGTTCTTCCTCGATCTCCTCCATGACGGACCGAAACCGCTCGTCGTCACCGGGGCGATGCGGACCGCCGGAGCCGTCGACTCCGACGGCCCGGCGAACATCCGCGACGCGATCCGCGCCGCGGCGTCCGGGGAGGCGGGTGGGGCGAACGTCGGCGTCGTCGTCGTCCTCGACGGCGCGATCCAGCCGGCCGACGACGTGACGAAGACCCACGCGTCGACGTTCGACACGTTCCAGAGCCTGAACACGGGCCCGCTCGGCCGGGTCGACGACCAGGGCGTTCGGCTGACACGCCCGCGCGGGCGACGGCGACACGTCGCGACGACCCGGGCCGCCGAGCGGGTCCACCTCGTCACCGCGACCGTCGCCACCGACGGGACCCCGATCGACGCGCTGCTCGCCGCCGGTGCCGACGGCTTTGTGGTCGCCGCGACGGGCGCGGGCAACACGTCGGCGACCCTCCTGAGCGCCGCCGAGCGCGCGATCGCCGCCGGCCTGCCCGTCGTGGTGACGACCCGCTGTCCGGCCGGCGCAGCGACGGGCGCCTACGCGTTTCCGGGAGGCGGCGCGACCTGGCTGCGGGCGGGAGCGTTGCCGTCCGGGCACCTCGGCGGGCCGAAGGCCCGGATCGCCCTGGCGCTCGGCATCGGGGCGGGATTGGATCGCGACGGGCTCGCCCGGCTCCTGGCCGATCCCGAGCCGATCCACGAACCGGATTGGTTCTGGTCCGGATCGGCGGCACGCTGATGCCGCTCGACCTCCTCGTCACCGGCGGCCGGATCGCCACGCTTGCCGGCGACCGCGGGTTCGGCTGGGTCGAGGCCGTCGGGGTCAAGGACGGTCGGGTCGCGTTCGCCGGGTCTGCGATCGAGCTCGAGACGCGCGCCGACCCGTTCACGCGCCGGATCGAGCTCGATCCCGACGAAGTCGCAATCCCGGGACTGACCGACGCCCATCTCCACCTCGCGGAGGGCGGGCTCGCGACCGACCACGTCGACCTCTCGTCGACACCGAGCATCGAGGATGGACTGGGCCGGATCGCCGAGGCCCACGGCCGCCTGGCCGAGGACGCGTGGCTCGAAGGCCATGGCTGGAACGCCGACCGCTGGGGTCGCTGGCCCACGGTCGACGACCTCGCCCGCGTCGCGCCGGGCCGACCGGCCGCCTTGTGGGCCCACGATCACCATGCGCTGTGGGTCAGCGCCGAGGCCCTTGCCCGGGCGGGCATCGACGCCGGACGGGCGGATCCCGAAGGCGGGATCATCCGCCGCGACGAGGCCGGTGAGCCGACGGGCGTCCTCCACGAGAAAGCCGCCCGGCTTGTCGTCGACCGCGTCCCGCCGCCCGATCCCGCCCGCTACGAGGTGCTGGTGGAGCGGCTCGCACGCGACCTCGTGCGCCTGGGCATCGTCGCGGTCCACGATCCTGGTGCCCTGTCGCTGCAGGAGGGCCTCGGCCGGGCGATCGCGGCGTACCAGGCCCTCGACGACCGCGGCACGCTGCCGCTCCGCGTCCACGCCTCGATCCGCGAGGAGCAGCTCGAGACGGCCGTGGCGATGGAGCTCCGGAGCGGTGACCCGCTCGGGCCACCCGGTGGCCGGGCCCGATTCGGCTGGCTGAAGCTCTTCGCCGACGGGACGCTGGCGTCGCGCACCGCCGCGCTCCTTGAGCCGATCGAGCCGGAGGAGGGGAGGCCCCTGCCGCCCGGCACGGAGCGGGGGATCTGGCTGACGCCGCCGGAGCGGGTCGCCGAGCTGGCACTCCGGGCGGCCGGCGCCGGGATCGCGACCCAGATCCACGCGATCGGCGACCGGAGCACCCGGGCAAGCCTCGCCGCGCTCGAACCGACGGCCGGAGGGGCGGCCCTGATGCCGCGTCTCGAGCACATCCAGCTCCTCCATCCCGACGATCGCCCGCGGTTCGCCAAGGCCGGGATCGCCGCCTCGATCCAGCCGATCCACGTCCGGGCCGACGCCGGCCCGGCCCGCCTCCTGTGGGGCGAGCGGGCCGAGGCACGGGGCTATCCGATGCGCTCGCTCCTCGACGCCGGCGCGGTCCTGGCGTTCGGGACGGACGCGCCGGTCGAACCGATCGATCCGTGGCCGGGCCTCTCGATGGCGGTCACGCGCATCGA
>DASUPH010000256.1:0-6005 GCA_036276275.1 Candidatus Limnocylindrales bacterium | reverse complement strand
GTAATCCCTACTAGTTCGCTCGGATTTCTCTGGTATGCTCCGCCGGAATTCGGCCGAGCTCAGGAGATGACGATGCCATCCGCGATCCCGAACGGCGCAACCGCCGGCCTGCCTCCCGCAGCCAGGATCGATCCACGCGGCCATCGGTTCGGGGCCGGCGTCTCGGCCATCCTGTTGATCGTTGCCGGCGTGACGAACAGCCCGTGGCTGGTCGCGATCGTGCTCCTGTCGATCGGCGTGAGCGCTGGGTTCGGGCTCCGGTACTCGATCTATGGCGCCATCTGGCGTCGGATCGTCCGGTTCGGCCATCTCGGCCCGGCCGAGCCGGAGCACGAGTACCCGCCGCGCTTCGCCCAGGTCCTCGGCAGCACCGCGCTCGTCCTCGCGCTGGTCGCCTTCGTCGTCGGCGCCCCGGTCCTCGGCTGGGCCTTCGCTCTCGCGGTCGCCGCGCTGCAGACGCTGCTCGCCGTCACCGGCTATTGCCTCGGCTGCCGGCTCTACTTCCTGCGTTGGTCGGTGCCGGAGCTCGTGACCCGGATCTGGACCCGTGACCAGGCGCCGCGGAGCGGTTCGCTCGTGGGGTCGAAGATCAACTTCCGCTGACGCCCAGTGGCGGGCGGATCCCGGGCATGACCGCCGAGTGCGTTGCATGACTATGCGGTACGGTTGTATAGTCATGCGGTGAACGTGAGTACAAGTCCCGAGGCGACAGCCTCCCCGGGGACCGCGACGGACCGCCGACCGGCAGCCGGCCAGCGGATCCGGGTCGGGATCATCGGGGCGACCGGATACGTCGGCGCCGAGCTGATCCGGCTCCTCGGCCGCCACCCGGACGTCGAGATCGTCGGGCTCCAGGGTCGGGATCGGGACGCCGAGCCGATCTCGAGGACCCATCCCCATCTGGCCGGCACCGGCCTCAGCGTCGATCGAGCGCTCCCACCGGCTGACGCCGTGTTCCTGGCCCTGCCGCACGGCACGGCCGCGGAGCTCGTGACGGAGATCGTCGCGGCGGGGACGGCGGTCGTCGATCTCGGGCCCGACTTCCGCCTCCGTGCGGCCGCCGATTACCCGCGCTGGTATGGCTTCGAGCACCCGAGCGCGGCTCTCCTCGATGTCGCCGTCTACGGCCTGCCGGAGATCCACCGCTCGGAGCTCCAGGCGCTCCGCCATGCCGATCGGGCGATCGTCGGCTCGCCGGGCTGCTATCCGACCGCCACGATCCTCGCCCTCGCCCCGCTCGCCCGGGCCGGCCTGATCGGCGATCTCGTCGTCGACGCGAAGAGTGGCGTCTCGGGCGCCGGCCGCGATCCGAAGCCCGACATGATGTTCGGCGAGGTCAACGAGAGCGTGAAGGCGTACGGAATCGGCGGACACCGCCATGTCGCCGAAATCGAGCAGGAACTGGCCGCCGTCGGCGCGGCAGCGGGCACGACGAATTCGGGCGCCGCCGTCGTCGACTTCCTGCCCCACCTGGTCCCGATGACGCGCGGGATCCTGTCTGCCGGCCACGTCCGCCCGAGCCGCCCCACGAGCCAGGACGAGCTCGACGATCTCTACGCCGCCGCCTACGCCGACGAGCCGTTCGTGACCGTGGTCGCGGCCGCGCCGGCGACGAAGCACGTCCTCGGCAGCAACCACGTCCGGGTCTCGATCCATCACGACCCGCGGACCGGTCGGGTCCTCGCGATCGGCGTCATCGACAACCTCGTGAAGGGCGCCGCGGGTCAGGCGATCCAGGCCTTCAACCTCGTCCACGGGCTGCCCGAGACGGCCGGCCTCGAGCAGCTCCCGCTGGCGCCCTAGGCCGACCGATGACGATCGCGACCCGACCCCTCGACGCCATCCCGAGCGAGCTCCCTCGGGTCGAACGGCTCGCCACGATCCCGCTCGGGTTCGTGGCCGGGGCGGGTGTCGCCGGAATCAAGGCATCGGGCCGGCCCGATCTGGCGATCATCGCGACGAAGCCCGACCCCGACGGCGGCCGGCTCGCGGCTGCGGCGGCCGCGGTCTTCACCCCGAACGCCTTCGCCGCGGCGCCGGTCCGGCTCTCCCAGGCCCATCTCGCGGCGACCGAGGCCGCCGGCAACGGCCGCTTCGGCTGGGCGACGGCCGTGATCTCGACGAGCGGCTCCGCAAACGCCGCGACCGGCGCCGCCGGCGACGCGGACCAGGCCGAGGTCGCCGAGCTGCTCGCCGCGGCCCTCGGGACCTCGAGCGAGCGGACGCTCCTCCTTTCGACCGGGGTCATCGGAACGCGCCTGCCACTCGACCGCGTCCGCGAAGGGATTGCCGCCGTGGCGCCGACCGTGAGCCCGACCGACGGCGGCCTCGCCGCGGCCGCCGATGCGCTCCGGACGACCGACTCGGTGACGAAGGCGGCGACGACGACGCTCACCCTGCCCGACGTCGACGGGCACGCCGTCCGTCCGGTCCGGGTCACCGGGATCGCGAAAGGCGTCGGGATGATCCATCCCCGGATGGCGACGATGCTCTCCATCCTTCTGACCGATGCGAGCGTCCATCCGGCGACGCTCCACGGCCTCCTCCGCCCGGCCGTCGCCCGGACCTGGAACCAGCTCAGCGTCGACGGCGACACGAGCACGAACGACACCGTCTTCATCCTCGCCTCGGGCGCGGCCGGGGCCGCCGACGTGACCGCGGGAACCCGCGAGGCCGTCGAGCTCGGGCGGGCGATCGAGGCGATCGCCCGGGACCTCGCCCGTCAGCAGGCGGCGGACGGGGAGGGAGCGACGACGCTGATCACGTGCCAGGTGTCGGGCGCGGGCGACGATGCCGATGCCCGGGCCGTCGCCCGAGCGGTGGTCTCCTCGTCACTGGTCAAGGCGGCGGCCCATGGCCGGGACCCGAACTGGGGTCGGATCGCGGGCGCGGCCGGCAACGCGATGCTTGCCGACGAGGCGGTCCTGGCCGCCGCCGGCCTGCCGGCGGCGGCCGCTCGGAGCCGGGCCGGCACGGCCGCGGAGCTCGACCCCGACCGGCTGCGGATCGCGATCGCCGGGCATCTCGTGTTCGACGGCATGGCGGGCGGGCCAATCCCCTTCGACCGGGATGCGGCACGGGCGGCCATGAACGGGCCGGAGCTCCTCCTCCGTCTCGACCTGGGCCTCGGGAACGGGACCGGCGAAGCCTTCGGCTGCGACCTGACCGAAACCTACGTGACGGAGAACAGCGAGTACACGACGTGAGCGAGAGACCTCGGGCCGATGGCGTCGCGGAGCTTCGCCTCGGACCTCGGTGGGTTCGTCGACGGCTTGGGGTAAGCCTCCCGTGAGTGAAATTCTTGTTGTGAAATTGGGCGGGAGCACGATCGCCGACCAGGCGCAGGTCCTCGACGAGGTCGCCGCGGTGGCGCGGCGTCGGCCGGTCGTGCTCGTCCACGGTGGCGGCAAGCGGATCACCGAGTGGCTCGACCGGCTCGGCGTCCCGTCGCGGTTCGAGAAGGGCCTGCGCGTCACCGACCAGGCAGCGCTCGAGGTCGCCGCGGCCGTCCTCCGCGGCGTCGTCAACAGCGAGCTCGTCGCCGGTCTCCGCGATCTCGGGGTCGACGCGGTCGGCCTGTCGGGCGTCGACGGCGGGCTCCTGGTCAGCGAGCGCGTTCCCGGGATGGGCCTCGTCGCCCACGTCGTCGGCCTCCGGCGCGATCTCCTCGACGCCGTCCTCGTGGCGGGCCAGGTGCCGGTCGTGGCGCCGCTCGCCCGTGACGAGGACGGGATCGTCTGCAACGTCAACGCCGACGACGCGGCGGCAGGAATCGCCGCCGGGCTCGGCGCCCGCCAGCTGGTCCTCCTGACCGATGTCGACGGGGTTCGCGACGCCGACGGCCGCCGCCTCGATACCCTGACGAAAGGCGAGGCCGAGACGCTGATCGAGAGTGGGATCATCGGCGGCGGGATGGTTCCGAAGATCCGGGCTGCCCTCGCCGCCCTCGCCTGGGACGGTTCGGAGGCGATCATCGCCGACTCGGCGGCACCGGGTGCCCTCGAGCGGGCCCTCGGCGACCCGTCGTTCGGGACGCGGATCACGGCCGGTCGGCCGGCCGTCGGGGCGGCGTGACGATGCAGGGTCGAGCGACGATCCAGCAACGGGCGGTCGATCCGGTGGCCGCTGGCGGGTCGAAGCGCGATCGCCAGCGAACGATCCGGGAGCTCGTCACGACCGAGGCGATCGGCAGCCAGCAGGAACTGGCCGACCGCCTCCGGGCCCGTGGGTTCGCGGTCACCCAGGCGACGGTCAGCCGCGACATCGGCGAGCTCGGCCTGGTCAAGGTCCCGCGGGCCGAAGGACACGTCTACGTCGTCCCGGAGTCGCTTACGGCCAACTCGTCGGACAGCCTGACGGCCGGGCCGGCCGGATCGCGCACTCCGCCACGCTCCGACGAGCGTCTCCGCCGGATCCTCGCCGACATCCCGGTCGCGATGGGGCGGAGCGGCCTGACCCTCGTCGTGACGGGCTCGCCCGGGACGGCCAGCGTCATCGCCCAGGCGATCGACGAGTCATCGTTGACCGACCAGGAGGGGACCCTGGCGGGCGACAATACGCTCCTGGTCCTGTTTGCCGACGAGGCCCGACTGGTCCGCTGGCAGGACCGCTTCGATGCCATCCGTCTCGCCGCCGAGTCCGCCGTCGCGGGACCTGTCCAGCCCGGGAGGCTTCCATGAAGAAAGTCGTCCTCGCCTACTCCGGCGGGCTCGATACGTCGGTCGCGGTCGCCTGGCTCCGCGAGAAGTTCGATTGCGAAGTCGTCTGCCTGACGGTCAACGTCGGCGGCGGCTCACTCCGCGAGGGCGTGGAGAAGCGAGCGATCCGCGTGGGCGCCTCGAGAGCGTATGTGGTCGACGCACGCGAGCGGTTCGTCCGCGACTTCGTGTGGCCGCATCTCCAGGCGAACGCGCTCTATCAGGGCGCGTACCCACTCGCCACGGCCCTTGCCCGGCCGCTGATCGCCCAGTTGCTGGTCGAGGTGGCACGGCGCGAGGGGGCCGACGCGGTCGCCCACGGGTGCACGGGCAAGGGCAATGACCAGGTCCGCTTCGATGTCGCGGTCCATGCCCTGGACCCGGGGCTCGAGGTCGTCG
Organism: Candidatus Limnocylindrales bacterium; assembly: GCA_036276275.1. Taxonomy (GTDB): domain Bacteria; phylum Chloroflexota; class Limnocylindria; order Limnocylindrales; family CSP1-4; genus CF-46. The sequence continues at coordinate 909 of DASUPH010000256.1, read as the reverse complement.
CCCCGATGCGCGTCGGGATGGGCCTGACCCGTGACCAGGAGATCGATTACGCGATCGAGCGCGGGATCGAGATCCCGATCACGAAGGCGTCGCCGTACTCGATCGACGTCAACCTGTGGGGTCGATCGTGCGAAACCGGCGTCCTCGAGGATCCGTGGGTCACGCCACCGGCCGATGCCTACGAATGGACCGTCGCCGCCGCCGATGCGCCTTCGCCCGTCGCGGTCACGATCGAGTTCGAGGGCGGGATCCCGGTCGCGCTCGACGGCGCGCGACTGGATCCGGTCGACCTCGTGGATCGTGTCAGCACGCTAGCAGGGCAGCATGGTGTCGGCCGGATCGACCACGTGGAGGACCGGCTCGTCGGGATCAAGAGCCGCGAGATCTACGAGACACCGGCGGCGGCCGTCCTCCACGAGGCCCATCGGGCGCTCGAGGGCCTGACGCTCACGAAGGACACGCTCAGGTTCAACCGGCTCGTCGCGAATGAGCTCGCCCAGCTGACCTACGACGGGCTCTGGTTCAGCGCCCTCCACCGTGACCTGCGCGGCTACATCGCGTCGTCGCAGCGGGTGGTCTCGGGCGAGGTACGCGTCCGGTTGGATCACGGGTCCGCCGTCGTCGAAGGCCGCCGGTCACCGCTCTCGCTGTACGACAAGAACCTCGCGACTTACGACACGGGCGACGCGTTCGACCATGCGGCCGCCGTCGGGTTCATCTCGATCTTCGGCCTGCCGCTGCGGGTCGAGGCAGCGCGGCATGGCGCTGTCGGGGCGCGGTATGGAGCCGCCTGGTCCTGGACGGACGCGCTCCTTGCCGACCTGCCCACGACGGTGACCGACCCGGAGGAGGCGGTTCCGGCCGGCTGACGGCGATCAGTGCCCTGAGTTCCTGGCCGATCCCGTCGTC
>DASUPH010000255.1:0-4380 GCA_036276275.1 Candidatus Limnocylindrales bacterium | reverse complement strand
CTCCAGATCCCGTCGATGCCCACCTCGACCCGGGAGACGCCGCGGTCGGGCGCCCAGGCAATCCCGGCAATCGCGACCTGGCCGGCCTTCACGCCGCCGCCGCGCGGCGTATCGATCCGCGACTGCGTCAGGATCGGCGCCTCCTTGGCCCAACCGAGCGGCACCCAGTAGCCGTCAAATGCCTCGAGCGTGGTCAACTCGAGCTCGGCGAGCCATTTGGTGGCCGAGACGTAGCCGTACAGGCCGGGCACGATCAGGCGGGCCGGGTAGCCGTGGTTCTTGGGCAGCGGCGCGTCGTTCATCTGGAGGGCGATCATCGGCTCGCGGGCCGGGTCCATCACCCAGGCCGTCGGCATCCCGGCCGTCCAGCCGTCGACCGAGCGGCCGACCAGCTGGGTCGCGCCGGGCTGGACGCCGGCCATGGCGAGGACCTCGCGGAGGCGGACGCCGGTCCACTTCGCGTTGCCGACGAGGTTGCCGCCGACCTCGTTGCTGACGCAGGCGATCGTCACGTACTGCTCGAAGAGCGGCATGTCCGCGAGCTCCGCGTACGACAGGGTGATCTCGCGGTCGACCAGTCCGTGGATGCGAAGGCGCCACGTCGTCGCATCGACGCTCGGGGTGATCAGGGCGGTATCGATGCGGTAGAAGCGGTCGTTCGGGACGATGAGCGGGGTCAAACCGTCGACCGCCAGCTCGGCGCCGGCTGGGAGCGTCGCCCTCACGGCGCCGCCGGGGATCGTCGGCGCGTTCGCCTCGGTCGCGCCGCCCTCGAGCAGGCGCCGCCCGACGACGCCGGCCACCGACGAGGCAACGGCCAGCCCGCCGGCCTGGATCAGGAAGCCGCGACGGGACCAGTCCGGGGCGACGACCGCGACGGGGGCACCGCTCGCCGTGGTGCCGGCACCGCCAGCCCGGAGGAGAAGGGACATCACCTGGACCCCGCCGATCCCCGCGACGAGCGCGACGATCATCGCCGTCGTCGGCGTCGAGTCCGGCGCCCGGAGACTGGCCAGGAAACCGGCGATCGCGAACGCACCGAAGCCGGCCGCCGCGAGCGCGAAGGAGCGCCGGACGGCGAGCATCCCGAGGCCCGCCCCGACGAGCGCCGCAACGACGACGATCAGGCCCTCGAAGGCGAGCTTGTCGTTGGTCCCGAACAGCCCGACGACGACGTCCTTTGCGCCGGCCGGCTGGTGGTCGATCACGAAGCCGCCGATCGCCGCGAGCAGGGATGGCGCGCCGAGGAAGCCGGCGACGAGCTCTGAGCCGCCGACGCCCGCGAGCACCCCGACGGCACCGGCGATGGCCGGGCGGAAACGGGCGATCGGGTCGAGGGATCGCAAACCAGCATCGGGGCCCGAGCCCGGACCGGGGCCGGTCCCGGGGCGCGGTCGGCTCAGGGTCGTGTCGCTCATGTCGCTCATTGTTCGTCGCCAGCGTGACGATCGGATGTCGGGGTGTCGAGGACACGCTCCGGCGCGTCATCGTCGCCGTCGGCGCCGTCGAGGCTCGCGCGATAGCGCCCGGCCTCGCGGTCGAACCGGAGCGCCACGCCGAACGCCGCGGCGGGCGCCGGGCCGCCGAGGACGGGCTCGATCGGGCCGGCCGCGGCGATCCGGCCGGCCGCGAGGACGAGGGCGTGCTCGAACCCCGCCGGGATCTCCTCGACGTGGTGGGTGACGAGGACGATCGCGAGCGGCCGATCGGTCGCCGCCAGCCGGCCGAGGTCGCGGACGAGCGTCTCGCGCGCGCCGACATCGAGACCGGCCGCCGGCTCGTCGAGGATCAGCAGTTCCGGGTCCGGCATCAGCGCGCGCGCGATCTGGACGCGCCGCCGCTCCCCGGTCGAGAGCGAACCGACGTCGCGGCCCGCCAGGGCGCCGACGCCCAGCCGGTCGAGAAGGCCGTCGGCGCGGGTCCGATCGGCGTCGTCGAAGACGTGCCACCACGGAGCCAGCGCCCCGTGACGCGCGGTCATCACGACGTCTCGTGCGGTCAGCTCCGGGTCGAACGCCGGTTCCTGGATCGCGCTCGCGTAGCCGACCCGGCGGCGGAGCTCGCGAGCATCGACCCGCCCGATCGTCTCGCCGAGAATCTCCACGCTGCCCGTCGTCGGCCAGAGGTTCGTGCTCGCGACCTGGACGAGGGTCGTCTTGCCCGAACCGTTCGGTCCGATCACCACCCAGTGCTCGCCGGCGCCGACGATCCAGTCCAGCGGACCGAGGATCGTCCGACCCCCCCGCCGGACGGAGACGCCGGACAGCCGGATCACGGCCGTGGCGGTCGCCTCGGTCGTCATCTCAGCCGCCTGCCGAGTGGGCCAGCTCGTCCCAGCCGACCGACTCGCGCAGGGCCGCGACCGCGGCGACGAGGGCCGCCCGCTGCTCGACGAGGGCGCCGATCGCCGCCTCCCGCGTGACGGCCACGAACCGGACGTCGACACCCGGCCGAAGCTGGCCGAGGATCGGCAGGTCGGCGCTGATCACGACCGCGACGACCGGGTAGCCGCCCGTCGTCTGATGATCCGCGCAGAGGACGATCGGGCGGCCGTCCGGCGGCACCTGGATCGCGCCCCACGTCACGCCGTGGCTGACCGCCTCGCCGGCGATGCCGTCGGGCAGCGGACCGCCGTCGAGACGCAGGCCGACGCGATCCGCCTCGCGGCCGACCCGCCACGGCGACGCCACGAGGGCATCGCCGCCGGTCGCCGGACCCGGGATGAGACGGAGGTGCGGAACGCCGACCGGCGCGTCCGGATCGGCCGGCCACACGCGCTCGCCGGAGACGCGCGCGCCGGGCGAACCCGGCGCGCCCTCCTCGGCTGCGTCGTCGCGTCCGTTGACCAGGTCGCCGGTCTCGAGCGGCCGGCCATCGAACCCTCCGAATCCTGCGGCAAGGCATGTCGAGCGCGACCCGAGGACGACCGGGACATCCAGCCCGCCAGGAACGGCGAGGTACGCCCGGGCTCGGCGATCCGGACCGTCGCCCGGGAACGTGATCGTCTCCCCGGCCTCGATCCGGTGGCTTCGGCCCGGCGCCAGCCGCCTGCCGCCGACGATCCGCCCGCCGAGATCGGCGCCGGCCAGCCCGAGCGTCGTCGACGTCCGGGCGATGAGCGTCGGTCCCACGAGCGTCATCTCGAGCACGGCGGCTCCCGGGTCATTGCCGAGGAGCAGGTTCGCGATTGCCAGGCTCCACGGGTCGCATGCCCCGGACGGCGGTACACCGAGATGGGCCCAATCCGGCCGGCCGCCGTCCTGGATCGTCGTCACCAGGCCGCCCTCGAGGACCTCGAGGGTCATCGGACGGGCACGAACCGGACCCGATCGCCGGGTCCGAGGAGGGCGGGGGAGGGGCGGGCCGTGTCCCACAGCGGGGCATCGGTCCGGCCGATCAGCTGCCAGCCGCCGGGCATCGCGAGGGGGTAGACGCCCGTTTGCTCGCCCGCGATGCCGACGCTGCCCGCCGGCACACGAGCCCGCGGCGTCGCCCGCCGTGGAGTGACGAGTCCGGGCGGCAGACCGCCGAGATAGGCGAACCCGGGGGCAAAGCCGAGGAACAGGACGCGATAGACAGCGCCGGCGTGGAGCTCGACGATCTCGCTCGGGCGAAGGCCGTGGATGGCGGCGACGTCGGCGAGATCGGGCCCGTCGACACCGCCGTAGCGGACGGGGATCTCCACCGGAGCCGGCGCCTCGAGCTCGACGCCCCCGAGCCCTGTGCGGCCGGCACAGGCCCCGACGAGGGTCGTCACCACCTCGATCTCGATCGCGAGCGGATCGAACGGGATGAGGACGCTGGCATGGGCCGGGACCGCCCGGCCGAGTCCGGGTTGCTCGGCCCGCGCGGCGTCGATCGCGGCCGCGATCGCCTGGGCACGCCGGGACAGCTCCGGGTCGACCCGCTCGGCCAGCGTCAGCAGCACCGCCGCGTCTCCGACCGCCGCGATCCGACCGTTCGCGCCTGCGTCTGCGGATCCCATCGGAACTTCGCCGCCGGCAGTCACCGCGCGCGGACGTCGATGCCGGCCGCGGCCAGCGCCGCCCGGATGGCGACCGCCGTCGCGACCGCTTCCGGCCCGTCGCCGTGGAGGCAGATCGTGTCGACCTCGACCGGAACGTGGCCTGCGCCGGCGATCGCGAACCGGTCGCGCGCGATCGATACGGCCTGGTCCGCTGCGGCCTTCGGGCCCAGGATCGCGCCGTCCAGCCGCCGGTGGCGAAGCGAGCCGTCGGGTTCATACGCTCGATCGGCGAATCCCTCGGCGCGGACGGTCAAACCGGCAGCTCGGCCGGCCTCGAGCAGGGCCGACCCCGGCAGCCCGACGAGGACGAGCCCGGCGTCGAGCCGGGCGATCGCGGTCGCGATCGTGGTCGC
>DASUPH010000254.1:0-2590 GCA_036276275.1 Candidatus Limnocylindrales bacterium | reverse complement strand
CGGGTTGAGGACCTGGAGGTCCTGATCGGTTCCCGCTCGCAGGATCAGGTCGCCCGGTGCGCTCGTCGCCGGCCCCGCCGCCGGCAGGATCGTCGAGATCGCCAGGGCGCAGGCGGCCAACGCTCGAAACGCGCGGCCTCGCAGGGTTGGTCGCATCGACATCTCCTCCTCGTGCCCGCGCCGTCAGCGCGAGACCGCCGGTAGCAGCGTTGGCCCCGGCCGACGGTGCCGAGGAGTGTCCTACAGGCGACCGACGGAACGCAATCCAGACTCGCTGCGCGGACCGCGAATCTGGGCCCGTTCGACTAGCCGGCCGTCACGACCTCCTCGACGACGAGCGTCCCCTCGTCGGCATCGAGCGTGGCGAGCGCGCCGAGGGGGACGGTGGCGTGGTGCTTGTTGTGGCCGATCGGCAGGCCGAAGATCGTCGGCAGGCCGAGCGGCCCGAGGACCTCCTCGACGATGTCCTCGACCGAGAGCTCGGCGATCGCGCCCGACCACTTCGTCTTGAGGTCGCCGACGACGATCCCGGCTGCTCCCTCGAAGAGACCTGCATTCCGGAGTTGGGTCAGGAACCCGTCGAGGACGTAGCCCTCGAGCTCGATCTCCTCGAGAACGACGATCCGGCCCCGGAAGTCGGGCTGCAGGCGAGTCCCGATCGCGCTCGTCAGGAGCCCGACGCAGCCGCCCGTCAGGCGGCCGGTCGCCCGGCCGCCGACGATCCCGCGGACATACGGATCGTCGGGGTTCGGGCCGATCGGGCCGTAGACCGCGTCGCTGAACAGGGCCCGCTTCAGGCTGGCCTTGGAGTACTCCGTGACCTCGGTCGACCCGATGCCCGACGCGCCATTCGAGTAGAAGCTGATGACGTTGCCCCAGCGCTCCTGGGCGAGGTGGAGCGTCGTGAGGTCGCTGTAGCCGCAGAGCGCCTTCGGGTTCGCGGCGAACGCCGCCTCGTCGAGGAGCGGGATCAGGCGCGGCGCCCCGTACCCGCCCTGGAGGCAGACGATCGCCCGAACCTCGGGGTCGGCCAGGGCCGCGTGCAGGTCGGCGGCCCGGTCCGCGTCGGTCCCGGCCATGTAGCCGTGCCGGTCGTTGACGTGGGCACCGAGCCTGACCCGGAGCCCCCACGCCTCGAGGCCGGCGACGCCGCGGAGGAGCTCGCTGCGGTTGTCCCAGCTGCTCGCGGGGGCGACGATCGCGACGGTGTCGCCCTCGTGGAGGCGGGCGGGCTTGCGAGGCGCGTCGTCTGGATCGCTCATCGGGACCTCACACGAGAAAGCTGGTCAGCGGGTTCGCCTCGAGAAGGATCGGCCGGTCGATCCGGAAGCGCTCGATCTCGCCGGCCGACGGCGTCTCGCCGTCGACGACGAGCTCGGCGAGGATCCGGCCGAGGACCGACGCGAACTTGAACGCGTGGGCGGCGCCGAGAGCAACGAGGACGTTCGGCTGGTCGGGGAGCCGGTCGACGACGAAGTCGCGATCCGGGGTGAGCGTGTAGAGACAGGTCTTCGTCAGGATCTCCGGGCCGAGATGACCCGGCAGGTGACGGGCCAGGAAGTCGGTCAACCGGGCGAAGCCGACCTCGTTCCGCTCGAACGTCCGCGTCGCCGGCGTGACCTCGTCACCACCGACGTCCTCGGCCGCCTTCGGGCCGCCCTCGCCATAGGTCGGGAACCCGTAGAACGACGGGTCGTCCATCCAGATCCAGATCGGAAAGCGGTCCGGGGCAAAGGCCTCGGGATCGGGTGGCGCGAAGTACGTGACCTGGGCCTCGATGATCGTCAGGGGCAGGCGCCGGTCGAACGAGGCGAGGAGCTCGTTCGTCCAGGCGTCGGCCGCGAGGACGACGTGACCGGCGCGGTGGACGGTGCCGTCGGCGAGGTGGACCTCGACCTCGCCGCCGGCGTCCCGCAGCCGCGTCACCGGGGAGTGCTCCAGGAGCGTCGCGCCGTGGACCCGGGCGAGCCGCTGGTGGGCGGCATTGGCCCGGTTCGGGTCGGCGATCCCCGACTCCGCCTGGTAGAGCCCGTGGTGCTCCTCGCCGAGCCGCCACTGCGGCCAGCGCCGCATGATCTGGGCACCGTCGAGGTGCTCGTAGGGCACGTCCTCGGTGGTCATCGCGGCCATGTATTCGGCGAGCGAGATCGCCCCGTCGCGCGGGCCGATGTCCAGGCCGCCGGTCCGCGTCACGATCCGCGCCCCGCTCTCGGCCTCGACCTCGGCCCACGTGGTGTAGGCGCGGCGGGCGAGGCGGACGTAGTCGGGCCGGTGATAGGAGAGGCGGATGATCCGGCTGTGGTCCTGGCCCGCACCGCGGCTGTGGCCGAGCTCGAACTGCTCGAGGCCGAGGACGCGGTCACCGAGCCGGCGGCTCAGCCAGAAGGCCGCACCAGAGCCGATGGCGCCGAGGCCGACGACGATCGCGTCCCAGTCGTTCCGCACCGCGGGATCGTAGCGAGCGGGGCCGGCGGCCGGCGCGCCGTCGCGCGTGCCGCGCGTGCCGTGCGCGGGCGCTACCCGGGCAGCGGGTACTCGCGGGTCTCGACCAGCTCCACGCGACCGCCGATCTCGACGGTCTCGTCGGGCT